>DQVU01000225.1 GCA_015661585.1 Methanothermococcus okinawensis
CATACAGGACTGTCACTCCTGTGACTCGGGTTCAAATCCCGACCAGGGCGCTTTATTTTTTTACAGTTTTATATTGATATATCTAAATATTTCAAGACAATAGATATTCACAGAGGGATGCTGTGATATGTAAAAAGACACTAAGGTTGATATTTAAACATCTAATTCAAAGGGAAAAATCTAAAAAAGTAGTAAAGGAAGATTATCCAAATTTAGACAATTGTATAGTTTGTGGTTTATGCAGTAAGGTATGTCCCACTGGGGCTATTAAATTGTTTAAATTTAGAGATATAATCTGTAAAAATTGTGGGGCATGTATAGATGTATGTCCCAATAATGCTATAACCTTAGATAGATTTAGGGTAGATAAAGAGAGATGTATAAAATGTGGATACTGTGGGATGGTATGTACTCTACCTGTTATTAAGGAGGAAATACCTAAACCTAAAACACCTGTTTTAGTAGAGGATAGATGTAACTGTTGTGGTCTTTGTATAAAAAGATGTCCCGAAGGTGCAGTATATCTTAAAGATAATAAAGTGTTTATTGACGAGGATAAATGTAAGATGTGTTTATCCTGTATTTACATCTGTCCCATGAAAGCCATCTATTCCCCCGCAGATTATATAAAATACCTTATAGTAAGTATCGATATATACTCCTGTATATCCTGTAGGGAGTGTGAATACGTATGTCCCTTAAATAAACACATAACATCCCCAAGATCTCAATAAAAAATAATAAATCATAAAATAAAACCTCATTCCACCAAGTAGTAGTTAAAAAATGATTATTATGATTATTATAACAAAAAAATAAAAATCCTAATCAAAAAATAATAAAATATAAATTATCAGATAAAGATAATCAATGCGTAGTTGATGCTAAAGGAGAAAAATGACGAAAACATATCTTCAACCTTAGAGACAAATTATTAATTGGACCCTTACCAGACAGGGATTTTTTTACTTCCTTCCACTTCCTAAGAAATGAGGAAAATTAAATAAAAAGATTTACTCACTTTTTTGGAAGATCTTCTATATTTTATTATTTTTTGATTATTTTTATAATTATTATTTAAATTTTAATATTATTATTATCTGGTGGAACTAAGATTATAATTATTAATAAATCCAATAAACCCTTAAAGGTGAGAGGGTGGAAATAAATAACTCCCTCAAAGCAGAGATACTGGTAGAGGCACTACCTTACATATGTAAGTTTCAAGATCACAAGATCGTAATAAAGTACGGGGGCCATGCCATGGTAAATAAAGAGGCTAAAAATTGGGTGGCACAGGATATAGTCCTTCTAAGATTCGTTGGTATCAACCCTGTTGTTGTCCATGGAGGGGGCCCTGAAATAGATGCTGCAATGAGGAAGATGGGAAAGAAACCTGAGTTTATCCATGGTTTAAGGGTGACTGACGAGGAGACGATGGAGATAGTTAAGATGATTCTCGTTGGAAAGATCAACGGTGATATTGTATCAAAACTTGGAAAGTACGGAGGTAAGGCTATAGGACTCTCTGGAAAATCTGGACACCTAATTAAGGCTAAAAAGAAGAAAGGGTATATTATAAAGGACAACAAAAAGGTGGAGGTTGATTTAGGTAAAGTTGGTGAGGTGGAGAAGATAAATACCGAGTTGATAGACATACTACTGGAGAAAAAGTATATCCCTGTAATATCCCCTATTGGAATAGATGATAAAGGTGAGATATTCAACTTAAATGCAGATATGGTTGCAGGAGATATCGCTGCAGCCATCGGTGCAAAGAAGTTGATAATGATTACAGATGTTGATGGAATCATGGGAAATATAGAAGATCCCTCTACACTCTTTAAAAAACTTACAATCTCAGAGGCAGAGGAGTTGATAAAGGAAGGGGTGATTTCTGGAGGTATGATACCAAAGGTTGAGGCGTGTATAAATGCCCTAAAAAAAGGTGTAGAGAGTGTTCATATTATAAATGGTAAGATACCTCACTCCATCCTCTTGGAGATATTTACAGAGGAAGGTATTGGGACTATGATTGTTAAGGATTAAATGAAAAATTAGTGGTTGAGGTGAAGGTTAAAACAGCTTTGTCAATTTCCTTAGTAAAAGAGAAAAAAGTAGTTTTTAAGGAGCCTTTATGGGTTCAAAGGATGTTTATCTATACTTCATTCCTATCATAATAATAATTATAGCCATAACATAACCTTTTAAACTCTACTAAAAATAATAATTAAAAAATAAGAAGTAAAAAATAACAAAAAATTAATAAAAGAGGTAAAAAACTTCTAAGA
>DQVU01000207.1 GCA_015661585.1 Methanothermococcus okinawensis
AAACTGATGAAGCCCAAGTCCGTCGTGAGGGTGGATTTGAAGGGGAGGACTTTCACTCACATTCCACCCTAAAAACTCACGACGGACAGACCCCTTAAACAACACTAATTTATACTGAACAAAGAGTTGATACAGATAAAAAGTACTTAGTTACCATCAAAAAACGATAAAAATAATTATTATGGCTAATAATTACTAGATTTTTTACCCTTTCTATTGAAAACTAAAAATTTTTATCCAATTTGTTCAAATACTTTACAACACTTGCCATCGCAACAGCCCCCTCTCCAACAGCCTTTGATACCTGTAAAACTCCTCCTGTAATATCCCCACAGGCAAATATACCATCTATGTTAGTTCTACATCTTCTATCTACCTTTACAAATCCGTTGATTAACTCCACCCCACTACCCTCTAAGAACTGGGAATTAGGTTCATGCCCCATACTTATAAAGATCCCATCGCCTTTAATAACTCTCTCTTCACCGTCCAGAGATATCAATACACCCTCTGCCTTCTCCTTTCCAAGTATCTTTATAATCTTTGCATTTTTTATTACGTTGATGTTCTCTGCATCCCTTAACCTATCTAACATGATCCTCTCAGCAGCTTTCAACTCTTTTTTATCTGTAATCACTGTAACACTCTTTGCAATATCCTTCAAATTCAGTGCAGACATAATGGCTGGTGTATCTCTACCGATTACAATTACATCCTTATTTAGATAGAAGAAGGCATCACATGTGGTACAGTAGGAGACTCCTTTTCCAATAAAGTCGTCCTCATTTAGTCCTAATTTCTTCTCCCTTGTTCCAGTTGCAATTACAACACTTTTAGTGATATAGGTGTTATTCTCTCCTATCACCTTAAAGGGCCTATCCCTTGTATCCACCTTTACAATGGTATCATATACTATCTCTAAATTAAATTTCTTAGCATGTTTCACAAATCTCTCTGCCAATTCATACCCTCTAATACCTTCAAAACCTGGATAATTTTCTACAATACCTGCCTCTGCTATCTTTCCTCCTTCCCTCTCCTTTTCGATACATATAGCCTTTAACTTTGCCCTCATGGCGTATATTCCTGCAGTCAATCCAGCAGGACCTCCTCCTATTATTACTACATCGTAGATATCCATCTTTTACACCTTAATTTATTACATTTATTACTCTATTGGAAAGATTAAGAATTTTATAATAATTTTATTTTTCACTGTTTCAATTATAGTTAGGTGACATCTTAATAATAACAAGATAAAAAAATAATAAAAAATAAAGAACAAAAAAAGGAATAAAAAAGGATGAAATCTCTTCATATTTAATTATCTCTTTTCAAAATGTCCCGAGCAATTATTTCCACAGTCATTAACAGAGATCTACCTTGTCCTTTCGTGTTAAGAGCACCTCTGGATATAACGGCGAGATTCTCTTTTTATGTATTTAACAGTCCTTAGGATTTTTTTATTTTTATTATTTTAGTTTATTTTTTAATATAATTATTATTATTTTAATTTTTTATCTAGATCCCGGTTGTATATTGGGAATATGAGTAGAAAGGAGATTTTAAATTATTTCCCCCTCCACCTCTCTATACTTATCTTCACCTTATACCTCTTGTTATCTGGTGTCTTTATCTCCCATACCTTTTTATAATCTGGATCTACCTCATCGAGGAACCTACCCCTTACCTCCCTCTCTATATACTCCAAGGTATCCCTATCGAAGGATATACCCTCCATCTTTATATTAACCCACTCCTCAATATCCAGATCCATGTCCTTTCTCATAGCCTGTAT
>DQVU01000174.1 GCA_015661585.1 Methanothermococcus okinawensis
CCTCAAGGGAGAATCCCTTGAGGAGGTAGTTACCCTTAGTTAGACTATCTTCTATCACCTTAAAGAAATTCTCAATGTCTTTTTTACTTAGATTTCTATAAACTTTTTCTACAGTTACGATTTTTGAGAAGAGTAGTATTGTAGAGAGTTTAACCATAAAGTTGTCGCTTTTTATATGTTTTAGAACTTCCCCCAGTAGTATCTTACTGAGGTTTTCATCTTCATCTAATAACTCCCTGAGGGGCTCAAAATGGGTGTACAGAATGGACATCTCAAGAGTTTTTAACATATCGTTATATTCATATTTGCTATCTTTCAGTGTATTAATAACCTCTACGATATCGTCTTTAGAAACATCCTCTTTTAAATAGATGTTGTAATATTTAACTTTGTTAAAGTACTTCTTAAAATCATCCCTTAAGTTTTGAAATATCTCTTTGTAACGATATCCCATATAGTAGAGATAGTAAAACTCAGTCAAATACTCTCTATTTAAAGATTCAAATTCTCCCAGTATTTCAACAGCGATGATCTGAATTATTTTATACCTGTTGATATTTGCCAATAACATAAGTTTAGACAATACATCTACCAGATACTCCGGTGTTATATTAGATATCAACCCTATAGATACTAAGGAGTAGAGCATTTCATAGTTATTTGAAGATCTCAACTTCTTAGATATCGATGAAACGAATTTGATTACTTTATAATTATCCATCGATTTTATAGTATTTATCATTAAACTGGAGACAGACTTGTGGGAACAGTTGGCCAAAAAGTACAACAGGACAAAGATATCTTCATTTACAATGTTATACTTCAACACTAACCTCTTGAGAGAGTGGGCCAAATTTGTCCTAATGAACCTATTTGTATCTAAGGCTAACTCGACAATATATGGGGTTAATCTCTCTATCACTTTCTGGTCGTTAATATATCCCACTATCCTAGCAGCTTCAGATCGTTTTTTCCAGTCTTGTTTGCAGTATTTCAGAAATAGTTGTGAAAGTTCCCTGTTAGTAGAAATGTTATAATTGTAAGCATTCATAAATGGCCCACCGTTATAAATTATATTATAATATCTTAGGTTCCATCACCCATTAAAATAAAAACTAAAAAACTTAACAGCTAAATTCTTTCATTTACAACTTTTATAAATTTCGATCTGAGATTATCTACAAGGGTATGGTGTTTCCATCTTCGCTCTAAGTTTATCCCAACTGCAATCATGGATACGGTTTTTGTTATTTTTATAATTAATAAATTTATCACTCCATTTATATAGTTAATACTAAACTTTAAATACCAAAGTACATAGAAACTCCATGTCCAAAATAGGCTATAAGGAGAAACCGGGGAAATCTCCCTATCAAGGTTCCAACTGTAAATTTTAAAATACTCATGTTAAAAATCCCTGAGAGCCAGGCCACAACTTTATAGGGTAAGGGAGTAAATCCTGCAATTACCACACCCCAAATACCGTACTTTTCAAAAAACCTCTCTCCCATTCTAAAGTACTTCTCCCCAAACAATCTAATAAAAACTGGCGTCCCAAGTTTATAGCCTAATATATAACCAGTTATTCCTCCCAACGTCGAACCTACAGTTGAGATCACCGCACATATTAAGGGATCTAAACCAAAGATAGAGGCACCTACTATAAAGATATCTGGAGGTACAGGTTGGATTACCGACTCGGAGAACGCCACTACAAAGAGGCCGAGGTATCCATGATATCTTATTAAATTCTCCATGAATATGTAGATGTCCATAGTATCTTACTCAGTACCCTGTTGTAAAGATAACTCTAATATATAAAGATATATTTTAAAAATTATTACAATATTATAATAATGAACAATAAGATAGTTAAAAATTCAGTATCCAAGAGTGTCTAAGGAGATAGATATATCTATTATATAATTATTTTGGATTTAATGTATTATTTAAAATTCCTGGAACCTGTATATGTCACTAAAGTAATATAACATCTATCTAGGTATAAAAACGTTATTTAAATAATTATACAGGTGATAAAATCTTAACGAAGAGAATAATTCCCTGTCTAGATATAAAGGAGGGTAGGGTTGTAAAGGGGACTAAATTCATCCACCTAAGGGATGCAGGGGATCCTGTAGAGTTATCCAAGGTGTATGATGAAGAGGGTGCAGATGAGTTAGTATTTCTAGATATTACAGCATCTTACGAGAAGAGAGATATACTTATAGATCTCGTTGAGAGGACAGCTGAGCAGGTATTTATACCTTTAACTGTTGGTGGAGGTGTTAGGACAGTTGAAGACTTCAGGAGACTACTTAGGGCAGGTGCTGATAAGGTGTCTGTCAATACTTCCGCAGTTAAGAATCCAGAGTTGATAAGGGAGGCCAGTGAGATATTTGGATCCCAGTGTGTTGTAGTTGCCATAGATGCAAAGAGGAGATATGTAGAGGGGGAGGAGATAGATAATGCCAGGGAGAGTGGTAGGAACGTTGTAAAAGTTGGTGATAGGTACTGCTGGTTTGAGGTTTATATATACGGAGGTAGAAAGGGGACAGGTATAGATGCCATAGAGTGGGGTAGGAGGGTGTGGAAGTTAGGTGCTGGAGAGATACTCCTCACCA
>DQVU01000020.1 GCA_015661585.1 Methanothermococcus okinawensis
AGTAACGGATCTATGATAGAGTCTATAAGGGATTTTGACGGCAAGATCTACGGGGAGTGTGGGGGTTTTATGTATCTAAGTAGATCCATAGATGGGGTTGAGATGGTTGGGTTGTTGGAGTGTGATAGTGTAATGACTAAGGAGGTGCAGGGACTAAGTTATGTTGTTGGCACATTCTTAGAGGACTGCCCTGTAGGTAAAAAAGGTATTACTTTTAGAGCCCATGAGTTTCACTACTCGAAGGTGGTTAATATCAGGGGAAGGTTCGCCTACAGGATAGAGAGGGGTAGGGGTATAGTAAATAGTATGGATGGATTACTCTCCTCAGATGGCAGAGTACTGGGAGGTTATGCACATCAACACCCTGTTGCCAATCCATACTTCGCCTTTTCCTTAGTTGATTGTTAAAGTTTATATATTATTGGAGATAGATAATATTACGCAGTTGATCCAAGATGATACTGCGGAGACAGGCCCACCTATACGGCGGTCGTATAGAGTAGCCATGGGGCTTCGATGAACATACGATTTTCCAAGGGTGGGTATATTCTTCTGTCTTGATAATTTTATTTTTTTATTAATAATTTCAAGGTGATTTTATGGGAAAAACATTTAAAGAGTTAGCTAATATAATTTTTAATGGAATAATACCAAAATTAGAAAACAATGATGGATTAGTAATATTTGTGGAAAATAGGGCAAAATTTGAAAGATGGCTTCAAGTAGAACTATGTGGCATTTTATCACATCACTTTCCCACTGTTATTCCAGAAAAGGATAAAATTGATATTGTTCTTGAAGAGAAAAATGACGATGTTGTTAATGATTGGGCAATAGAACTTAAAACTGTTAATACTAGTTATGGATTTAACGAAGTCGAAAATAAAACACGTCCAATTACACAAAATGTTAAAGGAATAATTGAAGACATTAAGAAATTGAGATCTACAAACTATACAAATAAAGCCGTTTTATTCGTAGTTTTCCCTGTAACCCATAATTATAAAGAGTGGAAAGAAATACACTTAAATAAAATTATTGGAGAACTAAATGGAAACATTATACATAAAGAGTTTAAATTTAAAAATGGAGTTCCTGGAGTAATTTATTTTGGTTTAGTAACATAGCACTACTTTATAATTTCATAAACAATAAATCTTATTTTCTTTTTCAGTACTCAGTTTAAGGTCTTTATATTATTTTTTTAATTATAATAATAATTTTTATTTTTTTATTATTTTTATCAAAATCTCATAAGTAATAAAATCTAAGTGTAATAAAATTAATAGGGATATTATGGAAGATGTAGAATACTTAGAGAAAAAATTACGTCCAAAAGGTGAAGTATCCATAATCGGATGTGGTAGGTTGGGGGTTCGTGTTGCAATGGATTTAATGGAGGTCCATAGGGGAGGGCCTGAGAAGATATACCTATTTGACGGGGCGAAGATAGAGAGGGATGATATTATTCATAGGAGACTTGGAGGTAAGGTTGGGGAGTATAAAGTTAAATTTTTAG
>DQVU01000055.1 GCA_015661585.1 Methanothermococcus okinawensis
AATAAGGGATCTATTATGACATATAAAAAAGAAGGGAATTACGAAGAATTTCAAGATCCACTTACAGATCTCAACGTTGGTACCAGTATTGTGAAATTGCAGGACAAGAGTATATTTAATAAGAAGATCAAGGTTTATTATGGAGTTGATAAACACTATGTAGCAAAACAAAAATTCCAAGATGAGAACAGGCCAAATTTCTTAAAAAATGTTTATAAAACTTTCCCCTATAACTACCCAGATAAAAGGGACCCCCAAACTGATATAACATTTTGTGTATATTATACCTTTGAAGATTTCATAGATGAAGATATATTAAAGTTACTTGAGTTGGAAAAGATTGATGAATACTCCTGGGACGACTTAGACCCCCATATAGCAACAAGATTATTAACATCTTATGTAAAGTCTTCCTATAATAATCTCAATTCTATTTTAACCTCTTATAAAAGTGTTAAAGTAGAGTTAAAAGAAGAAAATAAAGAAATGGACATTCCCGTTACTCAAAAATTTGAGATAAGGACAATAGGTTACGATCACTTTCAGGGAGAAATTACCCTTGGGATAATGCGACGTTCAAGTATAGACGCTATACCTCTTTACATTTTTAAAGAATTAGATGAACTTAGTTTTTGGTCTGTATTAAGAACACTTAAAACCCTTGCTAAAGAATCTGTAGAAAGTAACTACAGGAAAGTCAGGATCTACAGTGAAACTCAGCCTAAATCTGGAACAGCTGCAGTAGTAGATATAAAACTTGGAAGTAGGAGTATTAAGAACCATTTAAAAAAGCATGAAAAAGGGGCCGTCTATCTAAAGAGGAAGTTAAAAGAACTGGGAAAAAGTCTAGATGATGTAAGTTGCCTCTTAATAGCAGTGTATGACAATAAAGTATCCTTAGAGATGGCTAAAAAGGATGAGGACAGGTATTGCTACTACTTTACAGAGTATAACGCCTATCTCGTTCTAACACCAGAAGTTCAGGAATCTCTCTTTAAGAAATTCGACAACGATTGGATATCCATTGTAAAAGAGTATAAAAAGAAACTTCAGGAGATCTCCTCCCTTGATAACTTTAATTACCATGAAACATTTAAGGGAGTACCAGTTAATCTAAAGGAGGATTTAATGGTAAGGACATACCAAGGACTCTACAGTGTAAATAGTATTTCTAAGATCTTCAAGAATTACAAAATCCTCAGGAATATGTTACCTATATGCCCAGATATCCTGAAAGAGACTAAAAGACATAAACTCCAGATATTTATATTCTGTCCCGAAGATTATACCAACAAAATCTATCGGACATCCTTCTATTGGGGGCTTAATCAGTTTAAAGAGGGTCTCTTTTCAAATACCTTTGCCTCAGTGGATGACATTGAAGTTGTTCCAGTTAGAGGAGAGAGTCCCAGAGATTATAGAGAGGTTATGAGGAATGTAGGTTTTGATAGTGTAAAGGATTATACACTAGGTGTAGTAATATTTCCAGAGTGTTATAAAAAACGTGATATACAACTTAAAGAATTTTATAACTGGCTTAAGAGGATGTTCTATTCAGAGAATAAGCCCCTTGTATTCCAAGGGGCAAGGATAAACTCAATCTTTAACGGGCGAGATGCTAAATATGCATTTTGCAATCTCCTTCTCCAAATCCCTCCTAAACTGGGAATCTATCCCTACAGTTTAAAGGAACACCTTGAATACAACTACATCATTGGAATTGATTACACATACTGGCATGAAAGGGATACAATCTCCTTAGGAGGTGGAGCTGTTATTGTAAGTCCCTCTGGAATTATTGAAGATATCTATCCTGTTGTAATCCCCTCCAATGCAGAGTCCCTAGATATGACTAAGATTCTGGAAGAGTGGTTTATTAAGGTTGCTGAGAAAAATAAGGATATTTTGGACAGAGACCGGATAACCTTACTGATCTCTAGGGATGGGAGGATACCTAAGTATGAGAGGCAGACTATTCAGGAGTTTCTCAGTGAGTTTTCAAAAGATATGGATATTAAAGTTGAGGCTGTAGAGGTTAGAAAGAGGATTGCCGTAAGAACCTGGTCAACTGAGAAAGTAGCTTACTACTCCCCCGTAAAAGTAGGTAAGTATACACATTACTTAGTGGATGCCCACACTGGATATTCTATTAAAAAGGATGGAAAACCTGTATACTACTATTCAAGCCCATATATTATTGGTAATTACTACTCCTTTGAGAAAGGTAAAAACTCTCCTACCCTTGGCAACCCTAGAGAACGTATTATACATTCCCTCATCCGTCTTCAAAAGATCAACTATGCAACAACTAGGATGGACAATATCAAATTACCTCTGCCATTAAGTATAACTCATAAGTTGATAGAGTTTATCAGGGATACGGAGATGAAAATTAGGAAAATAGGTATACCTCATAGTTTATTTATGATATAATTTAAATAACCAAAAATATAATTTTTTAAACAGTAAAATTATAATTAATATAAAAAGTTATAAAATACTCTAAAGAAAGAATGATTAACAGAAATTTCCTTCTGCTTCACCAGTACTTAGTATAACTCAGGAGATAAAAGTTTATTATTATTTTTATAGATATTTCAAAAATTTTTTTATTTTTTGATTTTAGTTATCCTTATTATAATATTTTTTAA
>DQVU01000236.1 GCA_015661585.1 Methanothermococcus okinawensis
GAGGCTATAAAGGAGTACAACAGATTAAGTGAAAAACAGAAGGAGTGGATAGGTGTATTCAGGGATAGACTGAAGGATATAGAGTTCCAGGGACTACTTATACATGAACTTATATACAGTACTGCAAAGGAAATGGGGTTAAATCCAAGGGAGGCCTTTTTGGCATCCTACAGGATACTCTTAGGTAAAAAGTACGGACCTAAGTTGGGAAGTTTCCTCTCATCCTTGGATAGAGAGTTTGTAATTAGGAGGTATTCATTGTTAGAGTAAAAAAAGAAAGAAATCATAAAAGAGGGAAATAAAAAGGGTATTATCAATAAAAAATTTTATAATTATTAAGGATATCCAACAGTTGTAGTTAGAAGATATTAGAGAGAATTACCCCTCCTCCAAGGTTTAGAAGTAGAGGAAGATCTCTATCAGGACTATAATAAAACCCTTAGGCTATAATCCCTCTTTGTAGTTGAGATTAAACTGAGAGAAGAATTGAAATATTTACTCCTTAATAGTTATCATCTCCTTAATCTCATTTACAATCTTTTCAGCAGTCCCCTCGTCAATCTCTCTTCCTTTCTGTTCTACAACTTCAACTAGCACCTGTTTAAGATCTTCACCTGTTTCTATCTTCATCTTCTCAATAACAACTGGATTAGGTTTTATTAGAGCACCTCTAACTAACCCCTCTCCATTCAGAGGCGTCAATATTAGAGTTCCAGCGAAGTCACCATCTACCTTTACAAAATAGACTGTATCTCCTAAGTCAGTTTTTCCAGCCTTTTCAATCTCAAATTTCATCTCTTCAATCTCCTCAAGTTCCTCTATTCTACTAATGGCATCCTCTACTACTGGCTTAATCTCCTCCTCTGCCATCCTCTTAAATGCCTCTACCTTTAGAGTATCCCACTTCCAAACAACTTCACCATCAGCTAACTCGTACTCAACCATCACCCTAACTACATCTCCCTTGTCAAGTTTAAGTTTATTTACAAGTATCTCGTAGAGTAACTTATTCAACTCTCCAGAGGCCTTAGCAACCATCTTTGGATCTATCTCCTTATTCTTTATAGAATCTTTCAACTGGGCAAAAAGGGTACGTCTTACCTTATCTGCATAGGCTCCTACTATTATATATCCAGAACTTAGTTTCATTATAACACCTTGTATATTTTTTATAAATATAATAATAATTTTTATTATTATATAAATCTTTTTTATTCATTTATATAGCTATACCCTTTCTCAAATGCCATCAAGTTCTTCTCCTCGGTTCCCTTTGGCACACTATCCAATATCGCCTTTCTCATAGCCTCCTTTGAAACTATCCCTGTTATCCTAACTAGAGCTCCAAGCATTACTATATTTGCCACTATTTTTAAACCTATATCCTTGTAGGCTATATCTGTAAAGGGAATCTTGTATAATTTCACATTCCCGTTGTAGAAGTTCTCAGATACCGTAACTAAATCTCTATCTACTATAACTGTACCACCATCCTTTATATCTCTACCGTACTTATCAAATGCCTGCTGAGACATACACACTAATATATCAGGTTTTATAACCTTAGGATAGTCGATCTCCTCCTCGGATATCACAACCTCTGACTTACTGGCACCTCCCCTTGCCTCAGGTCCGTAGGATTGTGTCTGTACTGCATTCTTACCGTCGTAGAGTGCTGCACTTCTCCCCAGTATCACACCTGCGAGTACAATCCCCTGTCCTCCAAAACCAGATATTCTAACCTCCTTTCTCATCGTTTTCACCTTTAATTCCTATGCTCTTTGATAAGATTTATCATACCCTCTGTAAATTCAGGTTTCTCAATATCTAAGAACTCTCCAACTACTATCTTATCCTTTAACTCCTCCTCAGGTAGATTTTCAGCTTTTCTTATATGTATTGAGTGTTCCTTAATGTACTTAAGTATCTCCACAGCACTCCTTGAGATGTTGAACCTACCGTAATAGGTAGGACACTGGGCTATAACCTCGATGAAGGAGAAACCCTTCTTAGTTAAACCCTTCTTTATACTGTTGGACAGTTGTATAGGATGGGCTGTAGTCCATCTAGCCACGTAGGTCGCACCTGCTGCCATAGCCAACTTACAGAGATCCATACTGTTCTCCACGTTTCCATAAGGTGCTGTAGTTGCCCTCTTCCCAGAGGGAGTAGTTGGAGA
>DQVU01000086.1 GCA_015661585.1 Methanothermococcus okinawensis
AGAGGTATCCTCTACCTATAGATGGGAAGTTTAGAGGAGTTCCAAAGAGATGGCTAGCTATATCCTTCCTCGAGAGTGATCCTGAGGTTTTAGAGTTATTTAAAAAGAATGAAGATCTGGTAAAGGAGGCAAAGAAAATAAAAGAAGAGTTGGAAAGGGAGCTAAGACATGATGCAGAGAGTTATGTCGCCGAGGAAAGATATAAGAAAGTAGATGAGATACTGAAGGGTATCTGGAAGGAGAACATAATATTCGATGATATAGACAGAATACTTCTTCACCCTGTCTACGGGATGGTAATTTTTACCATTGTTATGTATATAACCTACAGTGTTGTTATAGGGTTAGGTGATATATGTATAGAGTATATTGAGACGTTTTTTGAGTGTTTAGGAGAGTATGCAAGTGGGATAGTTCCAGAACCATTCACAGGAGTTGTAGTGGATGGAATAATTGGAGGAGTAGGGACTGTACTTACCTTTTTCCCTTATATAGCCTTTATGATGTTTTCCCTAGCTCTATTGGAGAGTCTTGGATATCTAGCGAGGGTTTCAGCCCTCTTCCACAAGATAATGGCTAGGATAGGTCTCAGTGGAGGTTCTACAATACCTATTATGATCAGTTTTGGATGTAACGTCCCAGGTTTAATGGCTACTAGGACAATTCCTGATCCTCTTAGGCGAATTAGTACACTCCTTGTAGCACCTCTCGTTCCATGTGCTGCTAGGTTTGAAGTAATTGCGTTTATGGCCGCTACGTTCTTTGAAAAACATACTGCTTTATTTGCAATGGGGGTAGTGGGTACAACCCTCATCCTCTTAAGTCTAGTATCTTACGTTATCGGTAAGTATATAGTAAAGGGTAAACCTGAAGAACCTATCTTCGAACTACCTCCCTACAGATTACCAGATTGGAATTATATCCTTAAAAGAACCTGGGCATATACAAAATACTTCCTAATAAGGGCAGGAACTATAATACTGGCAGGTTCTATATTGTTCTACTACTTACTGTACTATCCAAGTGAAGAGAACTGTTACGGTATGATAGTGGGGAAGGTATTAGAACCTATAACCCAACTTATGGGGATAGATTGGAGAGGGGCACTTGCACTACTCTCTGGAATTATTGCCAAGGAGTTGGTAGTATCTACCATGACGATGGCCTACGGTGGAATTCCCAATATAGTTGGGGCACTAACTCCACTACAGGCCTTTGTCTTGACCTTAGTTACTGTACTATACATCCCATGTTTAGCTACAATAGCAACCTTATTTTATGAAACAGGAAGGAGTGCAAAATGGACTTTATTTGCAGTAGGATATAACTTGACATTGGCTACATTGGTAGGTATAGTAGTATATAACATTGGGCGACTCTTAGGCTTTGCATAAAATAGAGGGTGATATGATGGAGAATTTAGCAGATAAAAAACCTGGTACATACCTTATTAAAAGAATAATAGGGGAATATAAAAAACTCTATGATTTAAGAATTGTACCTGGTACAAGGATAACTGTCATATCAAACGAGAAGGGGCCGATTATTGTAAAAGTGGGGAACTGTAAGATAGCTATGGGGAGGGATATAGCGAGATCTATAATTGTAGAGTAGAAACTGTCTGACCTCCTTTCCGCCCTAAAAGATGAGACTTTCACCATATTTTTAATATATTTTTTAAATAAAAATGATAATCTAAATGATAAAGAAGAAACTGTCGAGTTTGTTCTACTTTAGCCACAACATGATGAAGTTTAAGAGGTATTGTCCCTATCAATCAGACTCTACCCTTTCTCTCAGTGTTCAGGAGTGTTTCAAAGGAAGTAGTGAGAGAATTTCTATTTTTTATATATATTTTCTTTCAGGTGTTTAACAACCTTGAATTTTCTATTTATTATAACAATACAAAACTTTTTAAACTAGACAACAACCATCCAGGATCTCGATAAAAATAATAAAAACCCAGTTCCCATCAATAGAGATAAAAATAATATATATAAAAATAATAATAAGATAAAAAAAATAAGGAAAAGGTTTTAAAATAAAAACCTCTATTTACCTCGAAATATAAATTTTTGAAAGTATAAGATATCACCGATTCCTGAATGTTGGAGGAAGAGAA
>DQVU01000113.1 GCA_015661585.1 Methanothermococcus okinawensis
AGCCATTACAGCCATCCCAGTACTTACAACTGCAGTCTCGATGGATTCTGCCACGTCTCTTCCCCTCTTACGCTCCTCCTCGTATCTATGCATAAGATGGATACCGTAATCTATACCCATACCTAGGAGTAGGGAGCCGATACCTGCAGTTGCCATATCTACAGGAATTCCCAGCACTCCCATAGCTCCCCCTGTCCATATCACCGCTATCACTATAGGTATCAAAGGCATGACAGTAGAAAGTGGTTTCCTAAAATAGAAGAAAAGTACAATTAGAACCCCTATTCCACCGATTAATGTTGTGAATACCTGGCTCTCCTTCATCAGAGTATTCATAAGTTTCCTCATAGGAGGAGTACCTGTACATACTACCTCAATACCAGGAGGTACAGGTGAATCTTCAATTCGTCGATGGATGTCTTCCATAACTTCCATAAGTTTTTCCTGATCTCCTCCAGCATCTGTATAGGCATTTACTACAACCATGGAGTAGTCGTGATTAAAAATCCCATTCCTCGTATCCTCCGGTAGAGAGTTATATATCTCCTTTACAGTTTCTATGTCGTTAGGGACAGTCCCGTTATTTCTCTCAATTATAACATCTACAGGAGAATTTACACCTGTAATACCGTCTATTCCCTCCAGATCAGCCTCTAAGGTTTTTATATATTTTAAAACCCTAGGATCCCTTATGTCATTCACCTTATCAGGACTATCTGAAGGCTTCAACTTTATGCAGATAGATATAATATCTGTACCTCCAAAGTTGTCTCTTACCTCGTAGAGTGTCTCTATAACAGGATCATCTTGTGGAAGCATCTTCTCAAAGGCTGTTTGAAACTTAACATTGGTAGCCCCTATCCCTGCAAGGATGGTGATTATTAAAATGACTGTCACCATAAGAAAGGGTCTCTTTTCTGAAAAAATAGCAATTTTTCTCAGAATATTTTCGATCATATCTCCTCACCGAGATCTTTATCTATCTTCTCAAGTACCTCTAACACCCTCCTCGATACCTCCCTCATACGTTCAATATGTCTCAATTTTTTAGAGATACTGTCATTTTCGTCGATATTGTACTTCTTTTTCAATTTCTCCAACTTCTCACAGGCATTAGAGATAGTCTCATACTTTCTTTTAACAATATCTTTATAGGAGGAGAAACTCCCCACACATTTGTAGTAATTTTTTCTATCTCCTTTTATCCAGATCTTTTTAACTAGACCTATATCCACAAGTTTGTTTAAATTCATACTTACGTTTCCCTTGCTCATCCCTAGCTCTTTGACTATATCTTCTATGCATAGAGGTTTATCGGCGAGGTAGAGTATTGCGTAGATCTTCCCAAGGGATTTACTATGTCCATGTATCTCTGCAATATCGGAGAATAGCTCAATTATCGTTTTTTTGATCTCTTCCATACTTTCCCAGGTAATAGTTTGTTTAAATGATATTGAACATTCAAAATTTTTTGAACATTTTGAACATTATAAAAAGTAATATATAAAAATTTCTATCAATATATTTAACTTTAGAATAAAGATGTAATAGGTAGTTATTGATGATACAATAAAGTAAAGTATTGAATACTATTTACCCTAGTTCCCATCAAAAGGATAGTTTAAAGAATAATTATAATTATAAAAATAATAAAAAAAGAATAATTTATATAATGGATATAACGATCTCCTTCACAATACTCCAATTCTCCATATCTATTATATGGATCTCACAGTTTGAGATGGTATAGAG
>DQVU01000084.1 GCA_015661585.1 Methanothermococcus okinawensis
AAAGAATTATCCCTTCCTTTTTCTAATTATTTTTCATCTCTTTTTTATATTGAGATCCCTTATGGTTGTTATGTTTAGTTATAAATAGTTTTGTTTAGGACTAATTATCAAAGGTTTAAAACAGTGGTGATAATTCTATGAAAATATTAGATAGATGTGTTGGATGTGGTAACTGTGTTCCATTCTGTCCCTTTGGAGCGATCAGTACCTACGGAAAGGCTATTATAGATAAGGACGTATGTAGAGATTGTAAGGTATGTATTAGATACTGTCCAATAGATGCTATTGTAGAGAAATGACATAAAAGGTGAAACTATTAGAATTAATATTGTTACTCTATTGGTGGTTACTGTAGTGATTTCAGGATGTCTATCTACCACCTTTGAGAAAGATTACTTTGATACTTATCAATTTATAGAGGATCGTGAGCACTTTGTAGGAGAGGTTGTTAAAGTTGTAGATGGGGATACCATATGGGTAAGGTGTAAAAATGGAAGTGTATATAAAATAAGAATCTTGGGAGTAGATGCTCCCGAGATATATCGTAAAAACAACCCCTACGAGTACTACACCTACAATGGGACTCCAATAACCAACACAACCTACTTAAAACTCTGGGGCTACAGGGCGAAAGAGTATGTAGAAGATAGGTTGAAGAATAAAGAGGTTGTTATAGTATTTGACAGGATATCTCCAAAGAGAGACGGGTATAATAGATATTTAGCATATATATTTGTCGATGGTAAAGATCTTGGTGAGAGTTTAGTGATATATGGTTATGCCAGGGTATACCGTTCTAAATTTGAACTGTTGGGTAGGTACTTAGAGTATGAGGAGTATGCTAAGAGACATAAGGTGGGATTGTGGAACTACAGCTGAAAGTCTCATCTTGAGAATGAGATAAAGTGTCTAAATATATCACTTCACTATATAAAACCTTCTGTAAGTGGAAGCAGCGTAGAGATATCCTTACCCTTAGATAATCTTTTAACATCTTCACTCTTAAAAGTAGTTATAAAAAAGCTATTTTTTAGTCTACAAAGCACTCTCAGAACTGTATTAACTATCTTCCCATGGATAGAACTTGAGAATGTTAGATACCCTCTCTTTCGAACTATATACAGGAGGATTATTCTCCCAATGTTCAGGAATAGAAGATATATCTATCCGTTTATACTTTCTTTTTATACCCTAATTCTCATCAAAGTGATAGTTAAAAATTATAATAATAATGGTAAAAATAAAGAAAAATATTTTAAAAAATAAAAAAACCCAAATATAATTTAAAAGAAAATTGGGGAAAATGATCTTCTGAATATTTTTTATACAACTGTCGATATTCCAATAGGATTTTCTATCTTTATCTAATGATTTTATTCATTTTTATTATAATAATTATTATTTTTCATTAATTCTTTTAATTACCACTTTGGTGGGAACTAGGGTTTTCTTTTTATTATTTTTTTACTTTATTATTTTTATATTATTATTTTTTAAACTCCCACTTTAAATGGAAACTATGGTTAAAAGTAAATATCTTGATGAAAATTAAGATTTAAATAATATATCTGGTTTATAGATTTTTAGTGGTAGAGTTATTTGAAATCTACCAGGGTGTTCTCAATATAATAACTATAATAAAAATAAAATAAAAAACTGAAATTTTTTAAGATTGTTAAACCACTTAAAAAGGAGTAAAGCTCCGACACTCTCTGGTTGAAAATATGGAAATTTTCAAAGAGAGGGATGTTGTAGGTATAGTACATGAGTTAGGCATACTGATAACATTTATCGGTATTCTAATGTTCATTCCAACTGTTATAGGGTGGTACTACAGGGAACCTATCTGGTATTTCCTCTACCCCTCCTTTTTAATCACCTTAACTGGTATTTTGATATACAAATTTACAAAACCTGTAGATATTAAATTAAAACATGCCATGGTAATATCGGCCTTAGCCTGGCTCTTGGCATCTTTAATTGGAGCTATACCTTTTTACCTGGGAATATCTTACTTCTCCTACTTGGACGGCGTATTTGAAAGCATGTCTGCATGGACTACTACAGGTTTTACACTTATAAAAGATGTTGAGACACTTCCTCGTACATTACAGTTCTGGAGAAGTTTAGAGCAGTGGATTGGAGGTATTGGAGTCCTTGTAATGGTGATCTCCATACTATCAAAAACTGGTATCTCTGCCTACTACAGGGCTGAGGCGAGGGAGGAGAAGATCCTTCCAAGTACTATTAACACCGCCAAGAAGATATGGCAGATCTACATCCTCTATACATTAATTGGAATAAGTCTCCTATACCTTACAGGGTTACCAATATGGGATGCCATAAATCTATGTATGTGTGGTATTTCAACTGGAGGTATGAGTATAAAGAACTCCAGCTTTCCATACAACACCTTGGCAAAGGTTGTGATGATCTCCATAATGATGGTAGGAGGGATAATCTCATTTGCAGTGCATCATAAGATACTAACTGGTAAATGGATGGACGATATTCAGAGTAAAGTAGGTATCTCTATAGTGTTAATTACATCCCTTATAGTTATGTTCTCCTCAGGTGTTGATTTTATAGATGCCCTCTTTACAGTGACCTCTGCTATAACGAGCACTGGTTATTCAACTGTAAGTATTCCCAATTTAAATAATCTATCTCTCTTTATAATTGTACTCCTTATGATGGTAGGAGGATCTACTGGAACCACAACTGGAGGTATAAAACTTATAAGGGTTATAGTTATACTGAAAAGTTTCTACTATCATCTCCAGAGAGCTTTACTTCCTCCCAATGTGCTTATATGTAAGAAAATAGGAAAAAACCTGTTATCTCAAGATCTCGTTGTCGATGCCTCTGTTGTAGGTTTTGCATACTTGATACATTATGGAGTAACTACAATGGTTTTAATATCCTTAGGTTATCCACCTTTTAAATCACTTTTTGAGGGAGTCTCCTTAGTTGCCAATATGGGTCTCTCTGTAGATATTGTAGATCACTCCATGAGCCCTTTAGGTAAGATAGTAGGTATCTTTATGATGTGGGTTGGAAGGCTGGAGTTCATTCCCGTCTATGTTCTTATACTCTACTTAATTAGAAAAATAAATTCCTATCTAATTATCATCAGATAGGGTTTATCTATAAAATAATAACAATAATATAAAATTATGGATAGACCTCCAGTCAATAGAGATTTTTATTATAATAATTAACATTAGTTCCCATTAAAGTAGTAATTAAAAGAATAGTAAAAATAATTAATTAATATAATGAAATAATAATAAAATGGAGATTTTTAATAATAATAACTATTTCCTCACCTTTATGAAATCTCCCAAGGTAAAGCTCTTAGACTGATGGCTGCTGTACTCTTCACCACCTTCCTCGTAGAGACTTATATTTAATTCCTTTTCGAGTCTCCTTATATATTTTTCCTCAGGTTCCAACTGACCACTTTCAATCTTCTGAAGTGTAGATGCCTTCATACCTATCTTACGTGCCAACTCCTCTATACTCATCCCTCTCCTTATTCGGGCCTCTCTTATAATTTCTCCGTAATCCTCCACGATGGTTTTAAGAGTATCAAAAACATCCCTCTTAGGTCTATATACCTTTCTGCCTCCGGCACCCCTTGGAGTGCTTTTCTTCCCTAATTTAGGTTTTCTCGAGTAGGTCTTTGGAGTTACACCGTACTTGGCACAGTCACTGCATACCAACATCTCTACACCTTCTACCCTTACAGGTACAAGTTTATCTACATTCCTGCCACAAAGTTCACACTGCATAGGATCACCATTTTAACTATAAATATACATCAATTTAAAAAAATATATATATTTTGAATTATAATATAATCATTACATGTTATATCATATTTATCAAATCATCAGGGGGTATAGATATGGTATTTCCAAGTTATGAAAATGAGGATGTTGAAGAGAAAAACAACAACAACGTAGATCCTGTAAAAGAGTTTGAAAAAACCTACATTGCAGAGTTGGAGAGTAAAATATTAAAGATGGAACTGGAGAATAAAAATCTCCAGAGGGAGAACCTACAATTAAAAAAGGAAAACGAGATATTAAAGAGAGAGTTGGATAAACTTAGAGTACCTCCTCTAATACTGGGAACTGTAACTGACAGAGTAGGAAAGAGAAAAGCTGTTGTAAAGAGTTCAACAGGCCCAAGTTTCTTAGTAAATATCTCCCAGTTCGTAGATGAGGAGGAGGTAGTACCTGGTGCAAGGGTATGTCTAAATCAGCAGACCCTCGTTATTGTAGATGTACTCCCAAGGGAGAAGGACTACAGAGCCATGGCTATGGAGGTTGATGAGAGACCACAGGTATCCTTCGATGACATCGGTGGTTTGGATGAACAGATAAGGGAGATCAAAGAGGTTGTTGAACTTCCATTAACCCACCCTGAACTCTTTGAAAAGGTAGGTATAGAACCACCTAAGGGAGTACTACTCTATGGACCACCAGGGACAGGTAAGACTCTCCTTGCAAAGGCTGTGGCCCATGAGACCAATGCAACATTTATTAAGATTGTAGGATCAGAACTTGTGAAGAAGTTCATAGGAGAGGGAGCCAAACTTGTAAAAGATGTATTTAAACTGGCAAAGGAGAAGGCTCCATCTATCATATTCATAGATGAGATAGATGCCATAGCAAGTAGAAGAACAGAGGCACTAACAGGAGGAGACAGGGAGGTCCAGAGAACCCTTATGCAACTCCTCGCTGAAATGGATGGTTTCGACTCCAGGGGAGATGTGAAGATCATCGCCGCTACAAACAGGCTGGATATATTAGATCCTGCAATCCTGAGACCTGGTAGATTCGACAGAATAATAGAGATACCTGCGCCAGGGGAGGAGGGTAGATTAGATATACTGAAGATACATACGAGAAAGATGAACCTATCCAAGGATGTAGATCTAAGTAAGATAGCAAAGATGACAGAGGGATTCGTCGGTGCAGACCTAAAGGCGGTATGTACAGAGGCAGGTATGTTTGCAATTAGAGATAAGAGGGATCATGTTACAATGGAGGACTTCATAAATGCAGTGGAGAAGATAAAGAAGAAGAAGGGAAGTGGTTTAACTACTCCGGCACTTAACGTAATGTACGGTTAAAGAAATAATAAAAAATAGTAAAATCCTAATAATACAATTAAAAAACCATTAATAAATAGCGAGGATGTTTCTGAACACTGAGATAAAAATAGAAAACCTTATTGGAATATCAACAGTTGTATAAAAAATATTCAGGGGATCATCTCCCCTCAATTTTCAGGAGTAGATATATCTGTATATCGTTTTTATTTTTTTCAAACAACTTCTTCATTACTTTTATCTTAATTATTTTTATAATAATTTTTATTATTTTTGAACTATTACTTTGAGGGGTACTAGGGTTAATAATAATTAAAAGTTAGAGCAAAAATAAAAAAGAAGTAAAAAACTTCTAAGAAAAAAGGTTAATAGAAATCATACCTTACAAAAGTTCATTTATTACTAGTTATTACTAATAATTTTAAACAATAATTTAATTATTTTTATAATTTAAAATAGGGAAAAATATGCAAATTGGGATAATTGGAGGAGGATTAGGGGGATTGCTAGCTGGAGCACTACTTTCAAGAGATAACAACGTAGTTATATACGAAAAACTGCCCTACATAGGTGGGAGATTTACAAATATCCAGTATAAGGGCTACCAACTTACTACTGGAGCCCTCCATATGATACCCCATGGGGCAGATGGTTATTTAGCACAGTTACTCTCCACGGCAGGTTGTAAGGTAGATATTGTAAATTCCAGCCCAGATGGGTTGTTTAGAATAGGTAAAAGGGATTATAAATATAGGGAGTTATTCAATATAGTGGGATTTAAGGATAAGGTAAAATGTCTAAAGATGGCTACCAACTTAAAGTTAGGTAGGGTAGATAAGGATATATCCTTTGGAGAGTTCTTAGAGGATGTACCACTGGCGTTGAAGGTTGGCAACTCCTTCACAGGGTGGGCTTTAAGTTTAGACGCCTACAGTGTCCCTATGGATGAGATACTCGAGATAGCCAAAAACTATTACAGGTTCGGAGGGCCTGGGATACCGATAGGTGGATGTAAGGCTGTGATAGATGAACTGGCGAGGGTTATACTGGAGAATGGAGGTAGGATAATTACTGAGTGCAAGGTTGAGAGGATAGAGATAGATGAGGATAAGGGATACATATACACAGAGGAGGGATGTTCAGAGTTCGATGTAGTTATAAGTAATCTATC
>DQVU01000144.1 GCA_015661585.1 Methanothermococcus okinawensis
CTCTCTATATCGTGGGTTGCAAGGGCGTTGCCTGCAAAGAGTGCCTGAACGTATCCCATCCTTATCAACTTCGCAAGTGCAGGACCCCCTCCAGTATGTATCACTGCAGGACCTGCCACCACCACTATACCTCCCTTTCCTGTTCTCCTGTACTCCTCCCTTATCTTGTACATCTCCCTTGCTATCTTCTTTATAATAGCCTCCTTTGGTTTCTCCGCAGAGACCTCTGACTTCATAAACTCAAATAACTGTCCCTTCTCCCTAGGCCTCTCCGGTGGTATAACTCTTATACCCTTATGACCTACAACTACCAGATCCCCCTTCTTCACCTCCCTTATAACCTTAGTCTCTGCCCTCATCTCCTCTGGATAGACAACAATAACTCCATCCATCTTAGGTTTTTCAACCTCTATCCACTGCCCCTTGTACTTTATATAAGTTGGATGGTTAGTTGTAGAGTAGAATCCATCTGGTAGTACCATATCTCTCTCAGCTCTCTTCACCTCAACATCCTCGATCTCTGGGATTTCCGCCCCAATATTCTGCAACTCCTCAAGTATCTTATCTAGATGTGCCTGATCCTTTCCTATTACAAGGATCCTCGCATAGGAGATATCAGTTTTCCTCTTACCTATGTTGAACTCCAGCACCTTGTAATCTCCACCTAGTTCCAATATGGTGTCAAATGCCTTTGGTAGAATAAGGTTGTCTATTATATGTCCCTTTAACTCTATCTCCCTCGCAAACATAGAATCACCCTATAAATAATAATAAATAATAATAATTTTTATTATAAATATATCATACATTATAGTAATAATCATTTCAAAAAAATCAAGGAGATACCATGGATAGATTGACCTTAGAAGAGGGCACATATGCTGTAAAGTACGCCAGGGCAGTTATTGAAAATTATCTAACTGGTAAGAATATCGTGGTAGTAAATTATCCCAAAAAGTTTGATAAACATAGGGGAGTTTTTGTAACCCTTCATACCTATCCAGATCGTACATTAAGAGGCTGTATTGGAGTACCTGAACCTACCATGCCCCTTATAGAGGCTCTCAAGGAGGCAGCGATAAGTGCTGCAGTTAGTGATCCAAGGTTTCCCCCCGTAACCATCGATGAGATGGACAACATAATAGTGGAGGTTAGTATATTAACTTCACCTACGTTGATAGAGGTAGAAAAGCCCCTGGAATACTTGGATAAAATAGAGATAGGGAGAGATGGATTGATAATAGAGTATGGTATATATAGGGGTCTACTGCTACCTCAGGTTCCAGTGGAGCAGGGATGGGAGATTCCAGAGTACCTATCCAACTTATGTCTCAAGGCATCCCTACCTCCAGACGCCTGGCTCAAGTATCCTGTAAAGATATACACCTTCCAGGCCCAAATATTTGAAGAGATCAGGCCCAGAGGACAGGTGGTTGAGAAGAGTCTGTAAGGTAAGGGGTGGTTATGGAGGCTGGATTTTTACTTTTAAAGGAACATGAAACACTTCCAGTGTCTGAGTTAAAGGCACTCTTAGAGATCTATCCAGTAGGGGGCAAGGTGGAAGTTCTCAACAACTACGGAACGGTATCATCCTCCTTAGATAAACCTACCCTTATTAAGTATATAGATAGGATCATTAAAAGAGGAGCCTATATTGAGGAGGGGCACCTTATAATCACTGGGGTAGAATACACTAGATCTCTAAAGGAGGGTCTTGAGAAACTTCTTCAGAGATTAAGGGAATTCTCATCTGAAGAACTCTTTAACATTCTTCAGATGGATCCATCTAGGGATACCTTTGCAGTTAGGACTGTAAAAATAAAGGATAATGAGAACATAAGTTCTCCAACTATCGAGAGGATCGTTGGAGGTGCCCTAAAGGAGAAAACGGGTGCAAAGGTAAACCTCGAGGAGCCCTCCAAGGTTATAAAGGTGGTGATACTTCAAAATAAGATATACTTAGGATTACTTGTAAGGAAGAGGGATAGAAAGTACTTCTACAACAACAGACCCCATCTAAGGGCGTACTTCCACCCTGGAAGTATCCTTCCAAAACTTGCAAGGGGGATGGTAAATCTAGCCAGGTTGAAGGAGGGAGAGGTACTGTTAGATCCCTTCTGTGGAGTAGGTGGGTTTTTAATAGAGGGGGGGATGGTAGGTTGTAAGTTGATAGGCTGTGATATAGACGGTAGGATGGTAAGAGGCACACTGATAAATTTAAAATCCTACAACTTGGAGGATAAAATAGTAGAGATAAAGAGGATGGACGCCAAGGACGTTGTAGATTACCTGAGATCTAAGGGTATTGACAGTGTAGATGCCATCGTTACAGATCCTCCCTATGGAATACTAACATCTGTAAAGGGAGATATTATAGATATACTGAAAAAACTTGGAGATATTCTGAAGGATGGGGGATATATGGTATTTGCCTTTCCTAGGGAGGTAGATCTGGATCTGAAGTTGATGGAGATACATAAGTTGTACGTCCATGGTGGTTTAACTAGACATATACATGTGTATAAGAAATAACTTATTTTCTAATCTCTATTTTATCCCCTATCTCTATTTCTAAAGTATCATCACTCCTTACCTCTATCATAGCGTTAGAATACACCTTAGATTTATAAGTACTCCAAGGTTTCAGGTTTCTAACCACCTCTACAACCCTGTTATCCAGTAAAAATATAACATCTATTGGAAACCTCATAAAAAACGTGTGGATGTGGAGTTTTCGCTTTTTATAGTAGAATATCATCCCCTCATTTTCCCCTATATCCCTAAACATCAAACCTAAGGCTCTTTTAAAAAAGTTATCTGCGATATGGAGATTGTACTCCTTATAACCTTCTTTACTTTTAAATCTTACCTTTAACATGATCCACCTTTCTGTAAGGTACAGGTATGTACTGCACAGATGGCCTCTGGGTTGTTGGCTGTTTGTAGAGATCGAAGAGTTTATACACCAACTTTGGAACGTTGGTATTTACTTCTATCCCCAACTCCCTCAACTTATCTACAGTCAGTGGGTAGTCATGGGTCCATCTACCTGTGGAGAGGATCTCTGCAACTTCTCTCGCTTTCTTCTCTGGCATCTTATCCTTCAGGAGGTTATATACAAACTCCTTCACCTGTGCTATCGCCTTCCTGGATATATCTGCAAGTATCAAGGTCTCGTCATCAAGTTGATCTATGTACTTCGTCTCCACCGCTTTTAAGATAGAGGCTGCCGGATAGTTACCTATCTGGGGATCCACAGGTCCCAATACAGCATTTTTATCCATAATGATCTCATCTGCAGCCAAGGCTATTAAAGTACCTCCACTCATGGCGTAGTGTGGCACAATTACTGTAGTTTTAGCCTTGTGTTCCTTCAACGCCATAGCTATCTGCTCACTGGCTAATACTAACCCTCCTGGTGTATGTAGTATGAGATCTATAGGCATATCTTCTGGCGTCATCCTTATTGCCCTAAGTACCTCTTCACTGTCCTCTATGGTTATAAATCTATAGATGGGGATGCCAAAGAGTGCCAGTTGTTCCTGTCTGTGTATCATTACAATTACCCTGGTTTTCCTCTCCCTCTCCAACTTCTTTATACAGTTGTACCTCTGAATCTGTCTCAATCTAAAGGTAGTGTGGGAGTATAGGATAAGGAGTATAAAGAAAACCCAAAAAACAACTGTGGGGTCCATATTTGCACCGTAGGTGTTGTTCTAGTATTTTTTATAAAATTTCTCCAGTGCTCTAGATATTCTGAGAAAAAGATAGTATAAACAGGATTTATACGTTTTTCAGGTGGTTTAGTAATCTTGGAGATCGTTCTATTTTTGATTTTATACATTAAATACTCCTAATATCCCTTTATTGTAATAGTTATTATTTTATTAAATTATTATTCTTTTTATTAGGATCATTGTTTATTGTTATTATCTCGATATTCTTATAATAGCTAATAGAAGTTATTATAAAGTGAATAAGTAATTTTAATTATCTCATTTTAAATATTTCGTGTTGTAATTGTTGTAGGTAAAGGTTATATAAACTTAACATAATATTTATATATATTATAGACAGATTACTTATTTACTTTGACAATATCTTGAGGTGTTCTCCATGAACAGAATAAACTTGAGCACCATAAAGTTAAAATCCTTAGTTTCTGAAACTGCGAAGATATCTGACAAAGTTATAGCACTAAAGTACGTCATAATAAAACCTGTTGGATTCCCAATTAAAATAAACAGTGAGAATCTAAAGGTTACTATAGATGATCCTACTTTATTCAACGTATATGCGAGAGAGCAGTGGGAGGGCGAGACTGTAAAGGAGGGAGATTACCTCTTTGACAACACCATAATTCCAGATTATGCATTCAAAGTTGTATCCACATATCCATCTGATGGAGGTATAATCACAAGGGATACCCTATTTAAAATAATAACAGATAGGGATGTGGGAAACAGGCCCTTTAAAAAGGTAAGATTCGACGAGATAATAGGCCAGGAACATGCAAAGAAGAAGTGTAAAATCATTATAAAGTACCTTAAACAACCTGAACTGTTTGGAGAGTGGGCTCCAAAGAACGTCCTCTTCTACGGACCACCAGGGACTGGAAAGACATTAATGGCAAGGGCTCTAGCAACTGAGACTGACGTACCTCTCTACTTAATAAAGGCTACCGAGTTGATAGGGGAGCACGTTGGAGACGGCGCCAAGCAGATAGAACAACTGTACAGTAGGGCATTGGAGAACAAGCCTTGTATTGTATTCATCGATGAATTAGATGCAATAGCCCTTAGTAGGCAGTACCAGTCCCTAAGGGGAGATGTGTCAGAGGTTGTAAATGCTCTATTGACAGAGTTAGACGGCATACACGACAACGACGGAGTGGTAACCATAGGAGCCACTAACAACCCAGATATCCTAGACAGTGCCATAAGGAGTAGATTCGAGGAGGAGATAAAATTTGAATTGCCTAACGACGAGGAGAGATTACAGATTATGGAACTCTACAGGAAAAAGATGCCTCTAGAGATCAGGGCAGATCTGAGGAAGTACGTAGAGAAGACAAA
>DQVU01000181.1 GCA_015661585.1 Methanothermococcus okinawensis
AGACAGCAGGAATGGAGCTCTCTAGGGCGTCTTTTACTATCTCCTTTCTCTCATCCCAGGTATTACCACTTACATATATCCATCCAAACTTCATACTATATACCTCCTGATTATTATAACAATAATTATTAGATAATTATTATAATTATTATAATATTTACGGTTTTTATAGTCATGAATAAATTGATCATATTAAACAACAACCTTCAAGATCTCCTAATAAAAAAAGAATATATGGTAAGAAGGAAATCTTCGGAAAATACAGATTATCTATCTCTCAATAACACCTTTTTGTCTCAATAAACCCTCAATAGGGTTTAAGAGAAATATGTATTTAACAGACATTCGTTGAATTCCAGCTACATAGTATTTATATTCCGTTTTAGAGAAGGTGATTTTAATGCTTGAATGGTTATTGATCTTTATACTTCTATTTATAATTCTTATACTTTCCTTAAAATATTCCAAACTCAAAGGTGAGATTGAACAAAGAGCTAGAGAAATTTTTGAAAGATGGAGAAATGAAGAGTTGAATGTTTTAAAAGATGAGTATGAGAAAAGGGTAGATATTTTAAGAAAAGAATATGAAAGTAAAGCTGAAGAAAAAGCTAAGATTCTTTTCCAACAATGGAAAGAAAATGAGGAAAGAAGGATTAGAAAAGATGCAATCAAAAGATCTACCTCTACGATACTAGGAAGGGTGGGAGAACATTTGACTCCCTTGATTATATTTCTGAATTATGGAATAAAACCTAAAGATTTTAGATTTTTAGGAACTCCAGTAGACTTTATAGCATTTAAAGGATTATCGGATGGAAAACCTGAAGAGATAATATTTATAGAAGTGAAAAGTGGTTCATCAACAACACTTAGCAATAATGAAAGAAAAATAAAAAAACTTATAGAAGCTGGAAAAGTAAAATGGATGTTAATACACTTGCCAAAGGAACTAGAAAAATTATCAAAGTAAGAACAATAGTAATAAAAAGAATGATAATTAGAGTAAAAATAGTAAAAGATTAATAAATAAAAAAGGCAGAAAACTCTCAAAAAGAAGAATTAGTAGAAATTCCGCTCTACCTCCCCAGTGCATAGTGTAATCCAGGAATAAGAACTTATTTTATTTTTTACCAATATTGGAGAAGGACAATCCTCTAAATCTCCAATACATACTGTATAATAGTCGTGGAACAATGGGTATAGTTATTGGTTTTGATTATTTTCGTTATTAAGAATTTTATCATTTTTTATTATAATCCATTATTATTTTTTATTTACTCTTTAATCATTACTTTAATGGAAACTAAGGATATAGTTACATTTTATTTTTTTTACAACAAATTACAATGTCTCCTCTTCATATCTTCCTCGGATATATTTAACTTCCTCCTCAAGAGATATATTACTCCATCTAACAGTATAAAGGCAAGTTCCTCAAAGAGGGTACCCATTGGGAAGTACTCCCTATTGCACTTCCCTATATTTAGATCTATATGGATATCCGCCATCTTCCCTATCTCTCCTCCATATCCTATAGAAACAATCTTAACATTCATACCCTCTTTCCTTACCTTCTTAACCATATTAACTACTGAATAAGTCCTCCCACTGCCTGATATCACCACAAGTATATCTCCGTCCCCTATAGAGGGACAGTTAGGTTCCCCAACGAAGTAGGCGTTGAATCCTAAGTGCATCAACCTCATGGTAAATGCCTGGGCTACGTACCCACTTCTACCAACACCATAGGTGAATATCTTAGAGTTGGAGGAGGTGATCTCATCTACCAGTTGTTTTACATTATCCCAGTTGATATTTTTCAACTTCTTTAAATGTAATATTACCTCCTCTATATAATCCTCCAGCAAGGTATCACCTAATCCCTGAAGACATCCTCCCTCTTCGGCCTTATTAGATCCTTCCCCTTTCCATCTGTAAAGGGTACTGGGGCGTTTCTTATTATCACTACAGGTATTCCCTCATTAGACTCTCCCATAAGTATCGAGGCTGCAGATGCCAACTCATCCCCTATAGCTACTTCTGTACTCTTTAAGGGTTTATTAAATAGATCCCTCTCTCCCTTCCTATCCCAAAGTGCACAGACACCACTAACCCCTATGGCTACACCACAGGAACCCCTCCTGAAGGGCCTACCCATACTGTCACTTATTATAACCCCTATCCTTTTTCCAGTCTTCCTCTCTATCATCTCCCTAAGTAATGAGGCACTTCTATCTGGATCCTCTGGGAGGGGTTTTATTGCATCCTTGAGGTTACTCTCATCCACTCCACTGTTGGCACATACAAATCCATGTTTAGTTTCTGTAATGATAAATCCATCCCCTATCTTTACTATCTCCTTAGATTGATCTAATATTACCTGGACAACCTCTGGAGACTTCCCCAACTTCTCCGCCAACTTGTAGGCTAAAGGTGTTGGTCTAACATCCTCCTTTTTTATAACGTTTCCCTCAAGTTTTGATATAAGTGTCTCTGCCACCACTACAATATCCCCATCCTTCAGGGGATAGGAGGATATGAGATCTGCCAGGTACTCCATTCCCAAGTTGTCATCTTCAGATATCACAGGTATTTCAAGGCCTATAAGTTCCATCCTTCTCTTCTCTTTTATATACTTCTCAGCCATAGGATCCCAATATCGTTTATATATCTTACTATTACCTGATTACTTTTATATACTCGTTAAATGCTTCCCTGGAGGTGCCCACTACAACCCTCATATATTCTTCCCTACTAGTTACCACCCTCTCTAATTTCCCTTTAGCAACTATCCTCTCCCCCTTAAATGCCTGACCTGCGTAGGTATGTGTAAAGGATACAACTTCTCTAATAGCGGGTGCCAGATGTTCATCTCTACCTTTCAATATTTTAACATCTTCCACCTTGTAGATTCCAGGACTATCAAATATGTAGTCGTCGTTAACTACAAGGGCTTCTATTTCAACAGGTCCCAGGTTTCTGTAGATAGCATTCCAGTTATTTTCTATCTCATCCCAGTCTCTAGTTGCAAGTATATCGAAGGTTGTACCTCCAATTACACCTCTGTTGTACTTTCTTATCTCATGTTTCAAAAACTCCTGATAGGTGATGGTGTTATCCTTTATCCTCTTTTTATACACCTTCCTCCAATGTTCTTCTGAAAGAGGTTTTACAACCTCTCTGTATCTACTGTACTTCTCATCTTCAAAGATAGATCTCAGTATCTCCCTTGCACTCCTGTGGTTCCTCATACCGTATATTACAAAGTCTATATCTGAGCTTTCACAGTTTAACCTTAGCAAGGTAGAACCAGATACTCCCATATATTTATAGTCTAAGCCACACTGATGGAATATGTTGGCAAGGGTTTTACACTTTTCTTCCAAGGAACTTTGAGGGTTGTTGAGTATCTCCTCCAATCTCTCTTGGGGTTTTAATATTCTTATTATCTTATCTTTACTAACTGCATGTAGTAGAATATCCCTTCTATCGTCGTAGTAGAGGTACTCTGGGTACATATCCCTTAATATGTCGTAAGTTTTTCTAGTATCTGATATTTTGATATATTTTTTCCCATCTAACTTCCTTATATCTTCTCTATTTAAATTATATTTATCTATAACCTCCTTACCTACTACATCTATATTTAAATATCTAAGGAAGGCAAAAACCATATCCTTGGGATGATCGTAGGTATTTACTGCAAAGAATCCAATTTCAGTTTCTACAAAATCTCGTAATCTAACCTTTAACATGGTTTCACAGTTATTGAGTAATGTTGTTATTTAAAAATATCACTATTTTAGTATTTATTTTCTATCTATTTTAATCTTAACCTAAAGTTTATGATAAATCTAAAATTGTTGATTATCTAAAAAAGTAGATATTAAAGTAAAAAACTTAGTTACCGTTAAAGTGGTGATTAAAAAGAATAATAAAAATAATAGTTATTATAGTAATTAAAAAAATAAATAAAACCATCGAATATCTCAAGATGAAGGGGAGGGTAAAGTAAAAAAAATTCTCAATATTTTGTTTAGAAATCAACTACTGTTATCTATATACTTTAAAATTTAAAATGGCTTCCTTAATATCTTCTACAGTGTCAAGGACTGTAATACCTTTCATTTTTCTTAACTTATCAACATTCTCTACATCCTCCTCCCTTATATATAACTTCAAGGTTTTTCCTCCAGGTAGGATGGTTTCCAACTCCCCTACTTTATTATCTGGAGGATATATATAAACTGGTACTCCTGCTTTAATTGCCTGAGAGACTGAGTTTGTAATAAGTGTATCTGCTATACAGTGGGCAATCTTTGCCACAGTGTTTGCAGTTGCCGGTGCCACTATAAATATATCGTATTTTCCAGTTTGTAGTTTTCCAGCTAAGAATGGAGCGTTGGCATTTACCTCTACTCCTATATCCTGGAATTCTGCTATCAGTTTATCCCATAGTTTATACCACTTTAATACCGTTTTGGCACTTTTAGAGGCGTAAACATCTATATCTACCTTAAACTCATTTTTCAAGGTTATCATTGTATCTACTACCTTATCTATCTTATCTCCACAACCTGTAATACCCCATGCAATTTTTATCATAATTTCACCTAATATTCTATTATTATCACTATGTGTAGTCAAGTTATGTAATATTCTTATCTATTTTCCAACCTCCAATCTATTCCAAGTAATCTACAGTACTCGTCAAGTACTCTCCTTATGTACTCTTTCAGTTTATCTTCTCCCTCCACCTCAAAATAGGAGGCCCATCTCTCATTCCCAAACTCCTCAGCCCCACCTACTATTAGATCTTTAACCCTCTGGCTCTCAATATATGGAGGATAGCCTCCTAACTTTTTATTGTACATCCATATGTCTTTTATTAATTTATAGGAGATACTTTTTATATCTTCCCCTGTAGCCTCCCTTACTAAGGTGTCCAAGAGTGGGGCACACCATCTCCTGTGGAATCTACATATCCCCACGTTATCTAAGATAATTTCCTCTATAACCCTCTCTACACTCAATCTAGCCAGTTCCTCAGGTTCTACAAATACACCAGACTTGTAGTAGGTAAGGTATCTCCCCTGTATAAGGTAAGGCATAAAGTTTCCAATTGCCCAGTACATAGTTGGAGTTATTCCACCCTCATCTCCAAAGGGCACATATACTCCGTAGTCGTTGAATCCCTTAAAGGTCTTATTATTTTCCAATCTCCCCTTAAACCTCTCGTTAAGTATCTTGGAGGCTTTCCTTATACCTAACGCCAGTATTTTTCCCATCTCATTTTTATTGAAAGCTACGATCTCTGCAAGTTTAACTGCCAGCTCCCCGTTGTACTGGGAATTTCTTAGTATATTCTCCTCACTTCTATACTGGGATATATCAAATACAGGTTTATCTATACCTACCTCCTCAGGTTTCAGTAATCCCACATGGAGGAGTTCAAAAACCCAAGCTATTAAATTTCCACACTCTATTGCGTCGAAACCTAAGGAGTCTATGGTGTGCACTACCTTATCAGTGACATAGATATCAAAGATCCCTATGAGGGGCCCACCTGCTTCATAGGGTTCATAATCTACTTTTAAACCTTTTCTGTACTTCTTACATTGGACAGGACAAGGTTCTCCACAGGTTGTCCAATTCCTCGGCTCAATCGCCTCCCTGTTAAACCTCTCTACAAAGTACTTCAGTATCTTTTTGTGAAACTCCATTCTCATATGTTTTGGTATATAGGGCATCCTCCAGTTGAAGATGGGAGTAGTATCTAAGAGATAGAGGTAGTTGTTTCCAAAGGTTCCCCCGGTACCTGTCTCCTCGTTGTACCTGTACTTTTTGGTATTTTCTAAGATAATCTTCATATAAGGTTTGTTGTAGTACTCCTCAACTATCTTTCTAAGTTTTCTCTCCAACTCCTTCTCTTTCTTTAACTCCTCTTTTATGCTATCCTTATCTCCGTAATATACAATACCTAAGATGTTATGGGCTCTGAAGAGGACGGAACCAGGTCCTCCCCTTCCAGCCCAGTCCTCTGAACCTTCAAGGAGTCTTCCATTTTTTACAGTCTGGGAAAATATCGCACCCATATTGGTGTTTATCCCTGCAGGTCCAACTATGAGAGCCCTGTAGTTCTTCTCGTTGAACCTCTCTAATATATACTCGTTTAAGTGGTAGATGTTGGTATATCCCTCCAAGTAAGACTCCATATCTATAAAATCGATCTTTACACCCTCTCCATTCCCCTCTATGACAAGGAGACTAGGTTTATCACATCTACCAATAATAGCAACGTTCCTCAACCCTGTGAATTTAAGTGTATATCCTGCCCCACCCATTGCTGAAAAGTGGAAGCCATCCCAGAGAGGAGATCTGAAGGTAAATATTAATCTATTCCCACCTATTACAGGTAAAACACCTCTTCCAAAGGTTAGTATGTTCTTCTCATGGTAGGGAGGGTACCTCCAGGTTTCATATTTGTGATGGATATAGATCCCCCAACTCAGTGGAAAGAAGTTTCCCTTTACAGTTTCGTACTTTTTATTTTTGACATCTATTATTATATTCATAGTTTCATCTCAGATGTTTTTTGTAGTTTTATTAACTATTATCGTTTATCTTATTAAAACCTTAGTTTTTATTAAAAAATCTTGATAACTATAGTAATTTAAATAATTACATAAATAAAAATTAAAAAACCTTAAAATGTTTTCTGATCACCGGATTAAAATAGATGATATATCAAATAATTCAGAAAAATATTTTTTTAACAACTTCTCCATTATTTTTTACCACTAGTAGTTATATAGTTATAGACATAACTTTTCAATTTATAATAAAAAATAATTAAAATAATTAGAGTAAAAATAGCAACATAAAAAGAGACAGAAAAATTCTAAGAAAAGATTTAAGAGAATTATAGTTAAGAAGGTAATGACTATTTAATCAGTCTTTTTCCCTCTTTTTATAATTTTTAACATGTCTGTTGATATTATAACATAGATAATCCAAAGGATGTATTACAACAGGCCTCCCATTTTTCCTCATCCTACAGATCTCATCTGGATTGCAGTAATAACTAAGTCCTTTACCTCCATCCTCCCTCCAGTTCTTACAGTACTCACAGTGGGTAAGGTGATCTGCAACTCTGTAGCCTATGTTGTGGCTTATATAGTATCTAGTTTTTTCAGGGTTGAAGTCCTCGACGTTGCCGAATATCCTTAACGTCTCCTCTAAGAAGTTCTCTACAGCCTCCTCACTCTTAGCAATATCTAGGGCACTGACATTTACTAACTCTCCATCTCTGTTGAGGGGTCGAAGGTTTGGATTGAACTTTGCACAGAACCAATAAACTACAAAACTCCTCCTTGCATAGTGAGAGGGAGAACCTCCACTGAGGATATCCTCCAGTATTCCCCTTATACAGGGGGGGTGCCACTCTAAGGGTATCTCACCTTTATATTCTACAGTTCTCATACCTCCTATATCCCTGAATTTAACCATCCCCTCGATGAACCTTACTATTTCCTGGACATTCTCGTTTTCGAGGAGATCTACATCTTTCTTTGCCCTTATCCTCTCTACCATCCCCCTTAGTTTTACCCTTATTACCTCTGTACTGTAGGTTTTCTTTACAGGGTATATATTAACTAATCCCTTGTTTATATCTAACCTTTCAAGTTTTAAGTCATTGTTCCTAGAGTGGGCACTCACCTTTATAAACTCCCAGACTGGTATATCATTAGGTATATTATTTAGGATCTCCTTAACGTATCTTTCTCCATAGTTTTTAATATATAGGTTGTAGTACCTTGTATTGGCTACTATTATAAGGGTAAGATATTTTATAAGTAAATCTTTTTTTTCCTTTTCTTCTTTTTTATTTTTAAAAGTAGTATTTAATAATTTGTGATATAGTTTATCTCCCTGAAAGATATATCTTAAGAAACACTTAATTAGTAATAAATTGTCCCTATCTTCAATCTCCTGAAAAAAATCACAATCCTTTATCTTATCTAAGTTATTCCAGAACATAGGTACCACATTTTATTATATATAGTATTTATAACAGTTATAATTTTTAAAACTTTAAACTATAAAAATAAAAATTAATTAATAAAAAAGGATTTTCATACTTGTTCTCCCAATACTTTATGCAGTTCAGGGGGCAAAGATTATATTTTATTTTTAGAATTTAACATTTTTATTTTTATTTTTCTTTTTATAGTTATTATTTTTATAAAATATAAAATAGAGGGATAAGATGATAATAAGAGGTAGGGTACATCTATTTGGTGACGATATAGATACCGATAGGATTATTCCTGGGCCCTATCTTAAAACTACAGATCCCTATGAACTTGCCTCCTACTGTATGTACGGTATTGATAGGGACTTTCCAAAGAGGGTAAAAGAAGGAGATATAATAGTTGCAGGGGAGAACTTCGGGTGTGGAAGTAGTAGGGAGCAGGCTCCCATCTCTATAAAGTACTGTGGTATCAAGGCTGTAGTTGCAGAGAGTTTTGCAAGGATATTCTACAGAAATGCTGTAAATATTGGACTTATTCCTGTTGTATGTAAGGGTATAAGGAAAGTTGTTAAAGATGGAGATATTTTAGAGATAGATTTAGATAAAAGAGTTATAAGGGTAAATGATAGAGAGTTACCCTGTGAGGTTCCTGAGGGTATAGCCTGGGAGATCTTAAAGGCTGGAGGGCTTGTGAATTATGCAAAGTTGAGGAGAGGTGATTAGAT
>DQVU01000151.1 GCA_015661585.1 Methanothermococcus okinawensis
CTCAGTACAGTATCCTTTATTATCTTGTTCCACGCAGTCCCTAGGTGTATGGCCCCTGAACAGTATGGAGGCCCATCTACAAAGTAGTACTCTGGACCATGTTCTAATGATCTCTTTACCTTTCTATAGATATCATTCTCCTCCCAGAACCTCTTTATCTCCAGATCTATCTCCCTGAAGTTAACCTCTGTCCTTACCTCCTCCATGGGATCACCTTTTAGATTATAAAACTATATCAATTATCTCTCCACAGTTAGGACACCGTGGAACTCCAGAACTTGTATCAATGTTATTAACTATCACTGAAAATTTCGATCTATCAATAAGCAAAGTCTTACAGTTAGGACAGTAGGTATTTTCTCCCTCATGACCTGGGACGTTTCCTATATAGACATACTTTAAACCTTCCTCCAATGCCAAGTTCCTAGCACTTTCTAAAACTTCCAGAGGTGTTGGAGGAATGTCTAACAACTTATACCCTGGGAAGAATCTTGTGAAGTGGAGGGGTGTTTCTTTACCCAGGTGATCTCTTACGAAGTGTATGAGATTTAGAATATCCTCCATGTTGTCGTTGTAGGTAGGTATTATAAGGTTGGTTATCTCCACATGGATGCCCATTTTCTTGGCTACTATGGCAGTCCTTAGAACTGGCTCTAAGGTTCCATGACATACTTTCCTGTAAAACTTTTCGTTGCCCTTTATATCTATGTTCATCCCATCTATCTTTAAGTTTCTTAGAGGTTCCTCGTTTATATATCCATTTGTTATCATGACGTTATATAGACCCTTCTTCCTGGCGATATTCACAGTGTTGTACATAAGTTCGTAGAAGACAGTAGGTTCAGTGTAGGTGTAGGCTATACCGTCACACCTGTACTCCAAGGCCATCCTTACTATATCTTCGGGGTATAAGGTGTTGTAGGCAATATCGTCAGGAGAAACCTGACTGATCTCCCAGTTTTGACAGTGCTTACACCTAAAGTTACATCCTGCAGTAGCTATAGAGAATGTTAGAGAACTAGGATGGAAATGATAGAGGGGCTTTTTTTCAACGGGATCTACAGCAGCTGAGCAAACCTTACCGTAGTTTATGGTGTAGAGTTTCCCATCTATGTTCTCCCTACCTCTACAGAAACCTCTCCTCCCAGGAGGAATTACACAGTACCTAGGGCATAGAGTACATTTAACTGTCTTATTATCCATAGGTTCGTAGTACATGGCCTCGTAGAGTTCTCCGTCATATCTGTTGGCACTCATAGTATCCCAACTCTATAGGTGATCTCCAACGTTAAATATCTCGGTAATCTCCATAAGTACTTTACCTCTATATATAATATTGTAGGTTCTCTGAGGAAGGATTCTTCTCTCTGTATTTAGATACCTTCTAACTGATTCCTCCACCTCTTTATAAGATATATCCACTATCTCCCGTCGAGTTTCTAAGTTGTGCATCTTCAGGATTTTTCCTATAGGTATATCTGCAGAGAGTAAATCTCTCTTAATACTGTCTCTCAGAGTTTCATCACTAATATTTCTCAGGGGGATCTTTGAAGTGGCGTATACTAAAGGAGTGTCTCCGATCTTAAGGATTACACTCCTGTAATTTACACCATTTACTATTTTCTGGCTGATAGTTTCCACAGTGATCTCACCGTCAAACAGTATCTCCAGAAGGTTAGTAACACTTCCATCAGTACCTAATAGCATCTTCTCCTCATTTCTAAGGGGGTATCTTTTGGATAACTCGTTTATAATTCTGTAGGGCTTTAACACCATTAGATACCTCACCTAATTAGGAGAATTATTTGTTTTCCTATTATCTTAATAGATGGTATTCATAAGATCATCTCATCTATTTTTTTATCTTTTTAAGTATTTTTCAATAATTTATGATTTTTATTTATACTATTTTTAATTTAAGGTAAGAAATCCTATTGAGATGTCACAGTTGTATCATTTGGAATGATAGAAATTTTTATTTTTAAAACCTTTTCTTATTTTTATCTTATTATCATTATTA
>DQVU01000163.1 GCA_015661585.1 Methanothermococcus okinawensis
AAACGACACGGTCTTGGAACGATGACGATGATAGCAAATTGAGGAGTTCCAAGGGGCCGGTGAAACGAGGCCATTCTGCACGGGTGCAAGCGTTTAGCGCTTAGCCGAATGTCGCCGAAATTACAGAAGGCGGGCTATAGCCCCCATGCCATGGAGTATTTTTTATTTTCTTAATATATATCTATATATTTAAATATATTGATCATAAATATTAAAAATGTTTAATCCAAGATAGAGATAGCTTGATCTGGACATTGTAATATACACAGTTGACACTTGGTACAATTCTCGGGGTACTTGGGCACAGGTGGATAGATACCTTTTTTATTTAACTTGTCAGACTTCACAAATACATCCCTTGGACATATGAATATACAGATATCACATCCTTTACAGTATTTCTCATCTATTTCAATCTTCATATTATCACCCTAAATTTTTAATGTTGTTATTATAGTATAATGATTATTATTTATACCTTAACTATATCTATATCTCAGGGTGTTTTCTGAATACGGGATAGGATGAGAAAATTCTACCATGATATAAAGAGTATCCCATCGTTGTAGTTAGGAGATATTAGGGTTCTCTTCCTCCAGTCTTCAGGGATCGGAGACATTTATCTATTTATGTTTTAAAAACTTTGTACTCATGACTTCCCATTAAAAATCTTATAAAAAAATTGATAATTATTATAATAAAATAATAGATATAAAAAATAAGGAAAAGGTTGTTAAAAAATATTTTGATTATAAGTTTAAAATGTTAGTTCATGACTATAATTGTGTTTAATTGTTATTTGAAATTACTTATCTTTTTCCCCTCCACATCCTTGGATAAGTACCTCTCTTCATCAACACCCTTTCTGTATCCACCACAGGATTAGTGTATTTCTTTTCCTCTTTTTTAATCTTTAATATATCCTTTGTACTTAGTAGTGACTTTCCTATCGCCACAGCCTCTCCTTTTAAGGTTTCTACCACTACAATTTCCCCAGCTCCAATACCTTTACTGATCTTTGAGATGCCACTTAGATAGACATCTGCACCATGACATATCGCATCCACTGCACTGTCTTTCACTACCACCTTCTTCAGATGTTGGAGCCCATACTCTAGAGGCTTAACCATTCTCCTAAGGTCCTCCTCATCTCCATCCTCCTGCCAGAATACATAAGCATCCTTTAGATCTTGGAGATATACAGCCTCATCTTCTGTAAATGGGCCACTCTTTATCCTCCGGAGTTCCTGCATATGGGCAGAGGTACCTAAGGCTTCTCCAATGTTCCTTGCAAGGGTTCTAATATAGGTTCCAGATTGACATTTCACCTTAAATAGAATATCCCTCCCATCTATCTCCAATATCTCCATATCGTATATCTTCCTTATCCTCAGGTTTCTCTTTACAGCAGATTTCAAAGGAGGTCTTTGAATTATTCTCCCAGTGAATTCTTTAAATACTCTGTAGATATCCTCCTCCTTTGCATCTCTGTGGAGGTGCATCAAACATACATACTCCTTTGGAAGGGCATGCCAGAGTCGAATGCACTTTGTAGAGTTCTCCAACGCCACAGGTAATACCCCAGTAACCTTGGGATCGAGTGTTCCTCCATGTCCTGCAAGGTTTATATTTAGTATCTTCTTCACCCAGAGAGCCACCTCATGGGATGTAGGTCCCGAAGGTTTGTCGATAACTACGATACCATTTTTTAAAAGATCCTCAATAGGTCTCTTATAGGGATGGTATCCATAGTTGTAGTTAGTTTCCGCCTCCTCTAAGGTTATGAGATCCAAAATCACCACCAAGTTATTAATTTATACTAAACAACAGTCATGAATAATCCTAATATATAAATAAAATTTCTTAGGGATTTTTTACTCTTATTTTATGTTTATTATTATTTTTATTTTTGTTATAGTTTAAAATGTTATGTGTTTGCCCATGAGTTTTTCTTCTTATTAACCTAAATACACTTAAAAAGGCCAAAAGTACTCCTAATAGAAACCCTACTACTACAAAGACACCGTTATTGTACCTCTGATATAGAATATATCCAACAGATATACCTACCACTATATATAAAACAAATTCATAGGCCAGTTGGAAGTATTCAAATCTCATAGATACCACATATAACTCCAGTTCCCATTAAAGTGATAGTTTAAAAAATAATAAAAATAATATAATCATTAATATAAATAAAAAACTAATAAAAAAGTAGTGAAACCATTTAAAAAGGATAACTATTATTAGGAAACTCTATAATTATGAAATGATTTTATTCAGTTCTTTTTCAATGTTTAATAG
>DQVU01000217.1 GCA_015661585.1 Methanothermococcus okinawensis
AAAAAAGTAAAATAAACTCTTATCCTCTAGACTACACCGAGCACTGAAAAACAGGGGATTTCTGTTAATCCTTCTTGAAGTTTTTACACTTTTTATTGTTATTTTTATTATATTTTTATTATTATAATATTAAAGATTTGAGAAAACACTTCCTGTTTATAAACTTGGTTAGAAATGCAACGGTAATGGCACTTTTAAGATATACAAAATATTTATATAGTAATATATAGAAATCTATATATACGATGTAGTATATCTTACTAACTATTATTTTTATGATGTTAAATATCTACGGTGGTAGTATGAATAAATTAGATACTAGTAAGTATGAAACAATGGCTGAGATATTCAAGGCCTTTGCAGATCCCACCAGGTTGATGATATTGAAGCTACTAAGTGAAAATGAAAGTATGTGTGTATGTAAGATAATAGACGAGTTAAAAAAACCACAACCTACCATTTCACATCATCTGAATATACTTAAGAAATCTGGATTAATAAAGGCGAGAAAGGAGGGAACCTGGAACCATTACTATATTGTAAACCCAAAGGTAAAGAACATCATAGCTACTATGGATAGTATTGTAAATGGAAATTAACGTTAATACTTTTTCATAAAAAATTTTTTATCTATTTTATTATTATTACAAGTGGTGGTAGGGTGGGGTTGGACTATAAAAATTTAGGTTTAAAGGTAGGTTTAGAGATTCATCAACAGTTAGACACCAAGAGAAAACTCTTCTGTAACTGTCCAACAGTGTTAAGGGACGATAAACCACATGGGGAGATTAAGAGATTCTTAAGAGTATCCCAAAGTGAGATGGGGGATATAGACAAGGCTGCACTTGTAGAGTGGAAGAAAAGGAAATACTATGTATATCAGTACTACCACGACACCACCTGTTTAGTGGAGTTAGACGAGGAACCTCCTCATCTTCCATCCCAGGAGGCGTTGGAAGTTGCACTACAGGTAGCCCTCCTGATGAATATGGATATAGTGGATGAAATACACACCATGAGGAAGATCGTCATAGACGGTTCTAACACCTCGGGGTTTCAGAGGACTATGTTCATAGGTAAGGATGGATACGTAGAGACGGAGTACGGTAGGGTTAGGATTAGCAGTTTATGTTTAGAGGAGGATGCCGCTAGAAAGATAGAGGAGGGGAGGGATCATATAAAGTATCGGGTAGATAGGTTAGGGATACCACTGTTGGAGATATCCACAGAGCCTGATATAGATTCACCTAAGATGGGGAGGGAGACTGCAAAGAGAATAGGGATGATCCTCAGAGCCACTGGAAAGGTGAAGAGAGGACTTGGTACTATAAGACAGGATATCAACATATCTATAAGGGATGGGGCAAGGGTGGAGATAAAGGGAGTACAGGATCTCGATCTCATAGAGAAAGTTATTGAGAGGGAAGTAATAAGACAGCTGAATCTCTTAGAGATATCCAAGATACTTAGGGAGAGGGGGGCTGAGGTAATAGAGAAGGTGGTAGATATCACTGAGGTATTAAAGGATACTAAATGTAAGGTACTCCAGAGGGTGTTAAAAAGAGGAGGAAAAATAAAAGGAATTGTATTAAAGGGCTTTGGGGGTCTCGTCGGTAGGGAGATACAGGAGGGTAGGAGGTTGGGATCGGAGTTGGCAGATAGGGCAAAGGTTATCGCAGGGGTCGGTGGTATCTTCCATACAGATGAACTTCCCAACTACGGTATCACTGAGGAGGAGGTAGAGAGGATAAAAAAATATGTTCAGGGGGAACTGGGGATAGAGATAACTCCCGAAGATGCTGTTGTCTTTATAGGGGATGAGGAAGAGAAGGTAGGTAGAGCACTTGAGGCAGTTATAGAGAGGGCGAAGGAGGCTATTAAGGGGGTGCCTGAGGAGACGAGAAGAGCACTTGAGAATGGAAATACCACATATTTAAGGCCATTACCAGGGGCTGCCAGGATGTACCCAGAGACAGATATACCACCTATTAGGGTGGATAGAGAATTCCTGGAAAATATAAAGAATAATCTTCCTGAGATGCCAGAGGAAAAGTTAGAGAGATTTATAAGGGAGTACAAACTTAACAGGGAGTTGGCGGAGATGCTGATAACATCTCCAAGGGTCCAACTCTTCGAGGATTTATGTGAGAGGTTTAAAGGTAGTATAAAACCAACTCTTATTGCAACAACATTGGAAAATACGTTGAGGGAGATTAAAAGGGAGGGGTACAACATAAATAACATTACTAAGGATCACTTTGTGATGCTATTTGAGGGGCTAATTGAAGGTAAGATGTCCAAGGAGGCTATAGTAGAGGTACTTAAGGGATTTGCCCAATATCCAGATAAGAGTTTAGATGAAATATTGGAGATGAAGGGACTTAGATCCCTCTCTATGGAGGAGGCAGAGAGAATAATTGAGGATATAGTTGATAAATATATAGATCTTGTTAGGGATAGAGGTATGGGATCTATGGGGACACTTATGGGTAGGTGTATGTCTATTCTAAGAGGTAAGATAGACGGTAAAACTGTAAGTGAAATATTGAGATCTAAGATTATGGAGAGGTTAAAGGGATAATTCATAATTTTATTTATTTATATAGTGAGTTTTTATAGAAATTACTAATATTTGAAGATTAATAGTGATAGAAAACTGTAGTTAAATATTTTTCACCCTTAAGGTGGCAATATGGACAGTAATTCTTTTATTCATAACTCTAAAGATCTCCTTTTAAAGGGTTTAGAGAGGTATGGGATAAACTTGGAAGATATGGTAGATACCGCTATGGAGTTATGTATTTCAGAGAGTAAGGAGGATGTAAGGGTGAAACTTAAAGATATAATGTTAAGGAAATTAGAGGATCCTAACGTCTTGATATTGATGATATGTGCCTTAAAACTTGAAGAGGAAGGTATCAAGGGAAATTTGCCTTTCAACTACCAGGAGGATCCAAACCATATATATATAGATGAAGTAATTGGTATGACTATCGCCAACGAGATATCTGGGACGAAGGGAGTATTTAACTTCAGATGGTATGATGCAAAAAAACCTGGTATAATAGGAATCCTTGATAAAAAAGGCTGTGTCTTTTTAGACGATGCCATAGCAGGATTTATTGCAGGATGTATGTCCAAGGTTTTTGAAATAGTATAACCTTAATTACCACTAAATATTATTGAAAACTTGATATTCCGGAGTACGGGAAAATGTAAGAGATTTTTAAAGGGTTTTTAATCATTTTAGTTTTTTATACATTTATTAAAAACCTTAATTCCCACCAAAAAGATAAAAATAACAGATCTATAATAATATTTTGAACTCCATCAGAAGTGTTATATGTTAATATTTTACAGTTTCTTTGTTATTTTATCAAGATTTTCCATGGCTGATTCTCAGGTGAAAACGTTGATACCGGATTATCTAAGGAAAGAAATACTTGTTATAGGATGTGGAAATGTCCTATTTGGAGATGATGGATTTGGATATGAGGTAATTAAGAGATTGGAGGGGATGGATCTTCCAGATAACGTGGGAGTCATAGATGCAGGGACAGGGAGTGCCTACTATATAATATCTCTGTTGGATGAGGAATCCTCAGTTAAGAAGTTAATAGTTGTTGATACCATCGATTTCAACTTACCTCCAGGGACCTTGAAAAAGTTGGGAGTTGAAGATCTTCCAAGGATTGAGAAGTACAACTTTGACGCCCATGACGTGCCCTTGGCGCCCTATCTCATAGATGCCTATAAGAGAGGGATAGAGGTGGTGATAATAGGTTGTCAGGGGAAGGAGATATCCTGTCCAGATATAAAGGTGGGACTTTCTAAGGAGGTTGAGGGATCTGTTGAGAAGGCTGTCGAGATGGTTTTAGAGGAGATTAAAAGGAGGTAGTTATCCCAAAATCTCCCAGGCCTGCTCCCTTGCAACCTCCCTTCTCTCATTTAGATCCTTTAAGAACTCCACCAACTTCTCATAACATAATTTTTTACACTTCCCACAGGTTAGATCTCCAGATCTACATCTCTCGTATATCTCCCTAAGTTCCCTGTCATCATCCACTAGATGGTATAAATAGAGTTCATATACAACACACTTTTCAGGGATACCTCCGTACTTTCTATGATCCTCCAAGGTTTTCCTACCTCCAGTTTTACAGGACATTACTTTCTTCCTAAGCTCCTCAGAGGGTTTATCACTTAGAAATATAGCAGTTTCCTCCTTGGAGGAACTCATCTTACCTCCAGTCAATCCTGTCATAAACCTGTGGTATGTGGAGGATGGATGTATAAAGTTGTACTCCTTACACCTTCCAGCAATATCTCTCGTCAACCTTATATGAGGATCCTGATCTATTCCCACAGGCACGAGGATTGGTATTCTCTCCTCCAGTTGGGGATGGAGTATATCTGCAACTTGAATTATAGGGGCGAAGATATGCCCTATATTTGTCTCTCCACTGAAACCATATATAGCCTTCATCTCACTGAGATTCACCCTCTTTGCCAACTTCAGCGCTAGATCCTTAACTACACTATTTTGAGACTGTAGGTAGATATGGGCATTTTCCAAGGTGAGACCTAGGGCGATATAGTTAGTAATATACTCCTCAACTGCCAACTTCTTAGTCTTCTCAAAATCTATTCCCCGAGCCCAGTAGGCCTCCAGATCTGCTATTGGAATGTATATCTTGGCGTTGTAATTTTGATAGTATATAAGTTGATCTACCACCATCTTATGTCCAAAGTGCATCCTCCCAGAGGGCATCATCCCACTAACCACTGCAAACCTCTTACCCTCTCTCATACACTCCACTATATTCTCAAAGTCCCTATGGCCAAATATCACCCCTCTTCTCATTAGACGATGGGGAGCCTCTAGTTTATTTAGTATATCTTTAAACGGTTTTATCCCAAATTTCTCCATAGTCTCTTTATAGTCTATCTCCTCTGAAACCTCCCAAGGTGTTATCAATCTCTCACCCTTTTGATAGTAATAAATTATTCATAATATAATAGAATGAATATAAAAATAATAAAAAATGAATATAAAAAATTCATTTAAAAAAGTATTAGTGATAAAATAGGTTTATCTTTTAACATCTCTCTTTAACTCCAAGTATTATCAACTGTTTAAATATATAACTTCTATCTACATTGGTTTTTACATCTCATTTCAACTTCTAACCATATTAGTTTATTATTATTCTTTTTAAAATTATAATTAAAAAAAATAAAAAAATAAAAATCACACCACCCTCTTCCATACAGTACCCTTTGGTGTATCTTCCAACTGGATACCTACCTCTTTTAACCTCTCCCTGATCTCATCTGCCAAGGGATAATTCCTCTCCCTTCTCAACTTACTACGTATATCTACCAGTATATCAACTAGTCGTTTAAACTCTTCATCTTCTCCCTGGGAACTCCTATAGTACTTGTCGAATATGCCAAATATCTCACCAACTATCTTGAAAAAGTCCTTTGCAAGGAGCAACGTACTTCTATTGGGCCTGTTAGACACTGTTATATATCTGTTAATACAACTGGAGACTCCAAACACACACTTAAGGGCCTCTGGGGTGTTGAAGTCATCATCCATAGCACTGTAAAACTTCGCCCAGAGGTTAGTTAAGGTATCATAAACCTCTCTATCTTCCTTCTCAAGTCTGTACTTTACCTCGGCATCTCTAAGTACGGCATCGATATTCTCCAAGGTGTTGTAAAGTCTCTCTAAGGTATTCATGGCATCTTTTAATCCCTCCTCACTGTACTCCAGTGGAGATCTGTAATGTCTCTGAAGTAGGAAAAA
>DQVU01000067.1 GCA_015661585.1 Methanothermococcus okinawensis
AATATGAGGGTTATATCTCCGACAGATTACTACGAGACGAAGAGTGTAATAGAGTGGTGTGCAAGGAACGAGGGACCAGTCTATGTAAGGATGCCTAGGAGGGATACTGAGACTGTATTCTCCAGCGAGGAGGATGCCAAATTCCAATTTGGGAAGGGTAGAATATTAGAGGACGGCTCAGATTTGACGATCATCGCTACGGGAGAGATGGTACCTGAAGCTATAAAGGCGTTGGAACTACTAAAAGAGGATGGAATAGATGCCCAACTGATATCTATGGCTACAATTAAGCCTATAGACGAGGAGATGATAGTTAATTCTACAAACGACTTTATTGTGTCCATAGAGGATCACAACATCATAGGTGGATTGGGAAGTGCAATAGCAGAGGTAATTGTCGATCATGGTTTAAATAAGAAACTTTTAAGGATAGGTATAAGGGATGTATTTGGTATATCTGGAAGTGCTACAGACCTACTGAAGTATTACGGATTAGATGGGGAGAGTATATATAGAAGGATAAAAGAAGAACTTAAAAAATAATGGGATCTTCATGAAGTTGAAAATTGGTATCCTTGAGGTGTTGGTAATAGTGTCTATCCTAATAACCTCTGGGGCTCTGGTATATAAGTTTCTATTTTCATCAGGTGATATCTACCAGTTTGATGGAGATCAGATGTACAAATGTGCGTGGATCTCTGAAAAAATTATATCTAAAGGTTTTCCCCTCTATGCAGACATCTACGGTAGATGGACCAGTACTGGAGAAGAGTTTAACGGTACAGTCATCATAGTTAGAGCCCAGGGTGGAACCCTCTATGGAATATATAAGAATCGATCTGTAACTATTGGAGGGAGAATGGCATATAAGGAGGACATAGCTGCCGAGAGGGTTATTTTAAAACCCTTAGGAAACACAATAATATCCTATTCTATAGATCCTGTTGAGGGACATTCTTTTAAGGATGTAAGGGATAAAGTAGAGAACAGTATGAAACCTTATAAGGAGTTGAATATTACAATACTTGAAATTTATATCTCAGGAATTTTTGCTGTAGATTCAAAAACCTACACTCCCACTGAACAACGGCACATTAGAAATAAAATAGAAGATATAAACAATATGGGAGAAAAGGTGAATGTGTATTTTTTAGATAACGGATTAACGATAGGGGGGAAACAGAAGATGGATATCTTAGAAATTTACGACAATTTGATAAAACCTAAGAAAATACTTACCTCTAAAATAACCGTTTATTTAATTTTAAATGAGACGTTGGATAGGTTACCTGAAAACATTACTTTGTACAACGATATTACTAATATAATTACTTTAAATTAACTTTAAAATTATATAATATATATATGGATTATCATGAAATGGCTGAGAAAACATCCAGATGAAAAATTAGAAGGGCACTTCTTATTTTTGATACTAACCTCTATATTTATAGTATTCACTAATGTGTCCTGCTCTACGTCTATTTTGATACTCCTAAGTGCCTTAATATTCAATATTTCATTTGTTGTGGGTAAGAGACTTTATCATGTCTTAGGTTTAGATGATCTATTGAATGAAACTAGTTTGCTAACTTTAAAGAGTAAAGGTAGATATAAAATAGATTACTTAAAACACTATATTCTTGGATTAACTCTAACGACTGTTGGACTGATCTTTTTAGTTTTAAATATTCTCTGGGCAGGGGGTGTGCCCCTCTTTGATCTAACCTCTAAAAGGTTTTTAAGCCCCCTATATACGATGTTATCCCGTCTTTTAATCTTGGGATGGGCTATAATAGTAGCCTCTAAGTTGTCTCTGGATAAAATAAGGGTGATAATATACTCTCTTATTTTTTCAGGTGTTGTAATGCTCATAGGATATAGGACAAGTGTGATGGTACTTTTAATGTCTACACTTTTTGTTCTCTACTACACAAATAAGATAAAAAATAGGGAGTTACTACTTTTTGCCTCTGGGATATTCCTCCTCCTACTACTTCTATCTTTGGTAAAACTGAAGATATTAGGTAGTGGAGGTATCCCTTTACTCTCCAGGATGGATCTAACCATGAGTGTATTAGATATAATAGTGCATAACTTCAACGGTGTATTTAACGGCTATCTAACCTACAGTGCCATATACTCCTACCTTGGAATGGCTCCAGGTCCAAGGACTGTTATAGCCAACAGTTTAGGTATCTACGGTGTTACAATAACTCCAACAATATTTGGAGGGATAATTGGAGACTATGGAGTATTGGGTATTATCCCATACTTTGGAGTATTGGGTATATTTATGGGACTCCTATACAGAATTGCCGAAAGTTTTAAAGGAATATATTTGGGAGTGTATGCTGTATTACTCTCCTATCTATTGGTGTCTATTGAAACTGGTATCTTAGATTTAGACGTGATAATGTACTACATCTTTGGTTTTCTACTATGTATCTACGTTATAATCAGGAGGTTTAGATATAGTCCTTAATCCTCTGATAACAACTTTTTCAGATGGTAATAGTATTTCTCATCCTCTGCTAAACTGTGGATAACACTCTGTCTAATTCCAAAGTTTGTCCCTATTCTTTTTGCAAAGGTTTTCTCTAACTGGATAGTTTCCTCTAAGATATCCATTATATTCTCCTTAGAATCTACCTCAAATTTTATATCAGGTTTCCCGTAGTAGATAAGGTACTTTTCATATAG
>DQVU01000090.1 GCA_015661585.1 Methanothermococcus okinawensis
TAAAAATTATAGAATAGTAAATAATACAGTCCTGAACAAAACTTTTTAAATTAACAACAACTATCGAGATTCAATAAAAAATAATCAGAATAAAAATAGTAAAAGATTGATAAATTAAAAAAGGGAAAAACTTCTAAGAAGAAGGGTTAATAGAAAATCCTGCCCCTTCTCCAGTATTTAGTATTTAGAAAAGATTCTGAGAGATAGTTAATGGTTTTATTTTTATTGAATATTTTCATTAATTTTTTTAATTACTACTTTGATGGAAATTAAGGTAGTAAGACTAAACTGAGAAGAAAATTGTTTGTTCAGTTCTTTTTCAGTGTTTAACAGTTCTAAAGATTTGGTTTGTTTTTTAAATCCTTATTTTTTATTCTTATTTTTATTGTTTATAACATTTATAACAATTATTATTTTTTATCGGATTTTCAGTGGGAACTATAGGTATAAAATTATAAAAATTATAAAAAATAATAACGACTATTATAATAAAAATTAAAGGTGATACATGTGGTTGTAATAATAGACTACAGTAAGTGTAAAGGATTAGACTGTGCAGAGTGTGTAAATGTATGTCCTATGGAGGTATTTAAAATAGAGAAGGATAAGGTTGTAGTATCAAATGAGGACGTCTGTACCTTCTGTATGGTTTGTGAAGATGTGTGTTTAGAGAATGCCATAGAGGTTAGAGAGGAGTAATACTTTATTTTTTATTATTTTTAATGATGTAAGAAAGTAAACACGTTAAAAGTAGAATTCTTTTTATTTCTATTACCCTCCAGGATGTTTCTCAGTACTGGAAAAACTAAATATAGAATCTATTCACTTTAAGAGTGAGGGGAACTGTGTACTTGAAGATGGTGATCCTATGCTCTCTCTGTACGCCAAAAAGATACTAAATGAATCCCTTATAAACGATGTAGGATATGAGGACATCACTACAGAGTTGATTATCCCAGAGAATCATAACTCCAAGGGGGAGATAGTTATTAAGGAGGATGCTGTAATCTGTGGTGTAAATTTCATCTTAGATTTTTTAAGGGATTACAACTTAAAGTGTGATCTACGTGTAAGAGAAGGGGAGTTTATAGAGGAAGACAGTAAAGTTATGGAGATAGAGGGCAACACAAGAAGAATATTAACACTTGAAAGAACTATTCTAAACTTTTTGATGCACTTATCAGGTATAGCAACTAAGACCTATAGAGTTGTGAAGAAGGTAAGAGAGATAAATAAGAAAGTTAGAATAGCCTGTACTAGGAAAACACTACCTCTACTTTCACCCCTTGAAAAGTACGCTGTAGTTGTAGGGGGAGGGGATAGTCACAGATTCAGGCTGGACGATATGGTGATGATAAAGGATAACCATATAGGAGCCCTTGGAGTGGAGGAATGTTTCAAGAGGGTAAAGAAGGTTAGTTTCACAAAGAAGGTAGAAGTAGAGGTGGATAGCATACATCTATTGGAGAGAGTACTTCCCTACAGACCTGATATAGTACTCTTAGACAACTTCAAACCTAAGGAGGTAGGGGAAGCCTTGGAGGTGATAGGTGCCTTCGAGGAGAAAGTAGGATATAGGCCCTTAGTTGAGGTTAGTGGAGGTATAAGGGAGAATAACGTCTTGGAGTATGCGAAATACGAGGTAGATATAATATCTATGGGATGTCTTATACACTCTGCTCCAGCGGTGGATATAAGTTTAAATATTTTAAAATAATAAGGTCACCATACAATAAAAATAATTTGTACTAAACAACACTTTAGAGGATCTAATAAAAAATTATAAAAAAATAAAAATAATTCAAAATAATAAAAAATATCTTAAAACTGTTAATACTCTAAAGAAAGAATAAATACAGATAAAAAGAAGTAAAATAGATTCTTACCCCCTACACTACACTACGTATTGGAGAAAACAGAGAAGGTTTCTGTTAATTCTCCTTTTTAAGAGTTTTTATTTCTTTTTTATTAATATTTTTTATCTTATTTACTGATTTCAGATAAATTAACGGCGAAATCCACCTTTTCAAATCTTTGCTGTTATGAAGAGAAAAGAGAACATCAGAGAGGATATAAGGAAGTTTTACGACAGTTGGACTCCTGAGACATTTCCAAGTTATATTAAAACACTTATGGATTTAGAAGAGAAGTTGGTAGTGGATATTATAGAAAATTTAGAGGAGTACAGAGATATTAAAAGGAAGAATGGTATAGTATTGGACTGTGGCTGCGGATTTGGATCCTACTATCCCCTAACTAAGGATCTAAATACCCTTTATCTCGATCTATCTTACAACCAACTTAAAAGATTTGGAAAGATATATGGACTTCGTAGCAATAGGATCTGTGGTGATATACTGAACCTTCCCTTTAAAGACAGCACCTTTGACCTCATCCTCTGTATAAACGTCTTGGAGCATGTGATAGATATCAACATAGCATTGAAGGAACTTCATAGGGTGTTAAAAGATGAAGGTGTTCTTTTAGTGGTAGCAGTCAACAGAGAGAGTATAATAAGGGAGGAGATATTTAACGAGTTTAGGATATACCATAGGGGACTATCTCTTAGGGATTTCAAAGTTGATGGGTTTGAAATGGTAAAATATACTACATTTTATTTTTTACCTCCTATCTTTAAGATACTTCCAGTGTTTATCCTTAATTATTTCATAGATAAAATATACTTAAAGTTGGAATACAGATTAAGAGATCTTTTTAGAGGTAGGGGGCAATTCCTATGTGTGGTTTTAAGAAAAAGTTAGTTTAATAAACCTAATATTATGATAAAAAATAATAACAAAAAAACAATAAACCGGAAAAATAGTATGGAACACAATTCTTAGAACAACATACAACGCCATTGTTATATTTTAACAAACAAAACTTTTTAAACTAACAACAACTATCTAAGATCTTGAATAAAAAATAAAATAAAAAGAATAATAATTAAAAAAA
>DQVU01000215.1 GCA_015661585.1 Methanothermococcus okinawensis
AACTTATTGTTCTTCATCACTATAAGAAGTATCTTTAAGTTGTTCTCCTCCAAAGTGGAAAGTTCCTGGAGGTTCATCTGGAAACCTCCATCCCCACTTATAGAGATAACCTCCCTCTGGATGTTGTAATCTATACATCCAAACTTAACACCTATAGAGGCAGGAAGTCCAAAACCCATAGTACCCATACCATGGGAAGAGATGATACTCCTAGGCAATTTACACATCCTAAGTAGTGATACAAAGACTGTATGGTTTCCAGCATCTGTAACAACGATACTATCTTCAGGTATGTTTTTTAATATCTCCAATACCTTAGAGGAGTAGTCTCCTAAATCTAATATAAGGGAATCTCTCTCTGGAGGCTCTATCTGTGGAAGGGTTTTCTCTATCTCCTCGACGATATATTTAATATCATCTAAGGAGCTGATCCTTAAATTAAGAGGTGTTATCTTTTTTAAGGTATTCTCCCTTATACCCTCAGGTATGGTGTTGTAGGAGAGACTTGCTCCGATGGTGATTGTCCTATCACTCTCTAGTAAATACTTATTTGCAGTGGGAGTGCCCCTCCTTCCAACTAAACCTAAGTTGTATTTATAAGTCTCCTCGACAACACCCCTTGGAGGGAAGGTGGTAACAAAGGGAATATTTAACTTCTTAAGTATTTTGTTTATCTTTATTAAATCCCTATATTTTAAAGTGCCGTATATTCCCTGACCTATAAGTATTAAAGGTTTTTTAACATCTTTGTTATCTTCAATCTTAATTTTTTCTTTTAAAGTGTTATTTTCATTATTATTATAATAATAATTATCTAAATTATTATCTACATTATCCACTATAACCTCTATATTACTAATATCCTTGGGTATAATTAAAGATACAGGTTTTTTACTACTTAAACATTCGTTAAACGCCCTAACGATAACCTTAGGATCTGGCTTATCTAGGAAGTACCCTCTGTAGATATTTAAAAAATCTGTAGTTACCTCTTGAAAGTAATTTTTATTTATATACTTCCTCTCACATCTCCCTGTAATGGCTAAAGTTGAGGAGGAATCTTTATAGGCTGTATATACCCCAGTTGTTAAATTTGTAGTTCCAGGTCCAGCAGTTGCCAAACATACACCTACGTAGTTGGTGATCCTGGCGTATCCATCTGCCATGTGCACTGCTCCCTGTTCATGTCTAACTAAGATATTTCTTACAGGTGAATCCTCCAGTCCCTTGTATATATCTACTATCTGCTCTCCAGGGTAGGAAAATACTGTTTTTATACCCTTATCTAATAAAAAATCCACTATATAATCGCTGAACTTCATATAAATCCCTTAAAAAAAAATAGGTATTAATGATTATAATAATAAATGTTAAAAATAATTTTTATTAGAATATAAAAAACACTATGATCAATTATTTAAGTTTTTCTATCTTTAAATTAAATAGAATTTCTCAAATAAAATAGTATCTTAAAACAAGTCATGGATTTAGTAAATTATCTTTAGGAATTGTAAATAATTTGAATGGCTTAATTATACTGATGTTTCTTAACCTTTCTCCAACTTCAGCTAGTAGGTCAGAAGGAGTGATTATTAATACTCTATTTTTAAGTTCCAGTGGGAGTTTTAGTATTCGTCTTTGTTCATGTCTTGAGATTTGACAAATTATGATATCAAGGTTGTTAGCATTTATTTTGTTTTTTGATATTATTATAACAGGTCTTATTCTAACCTGTAATTCTTTTCTATTATCATAATATGGAAAAGG
>DQVU01000176.1 GCA_015661585.1 Methanothermococcus okinawensis
AATGAGTTTTGTAGTTTCTTCTAACTCCTGGGTAATGTCCTGGAGTTTTGTGGATTGATCTGTGGCTGCAGTGGCTACTTGGGATGCGGCATCTGCTATCTGGTTTGAAGTTTCCCTTGTCTTCTCAAGTTCTGTTTTTAATCTACTAATTTCAGAGTTCAGTCTTACAATCTCTTCTCTTAACTCTCTAATTAACTGAGCCACTTTAGATATGGAGATGTTTATAACCCTTGCAACATCCTTTCTACTTACATTTTCATCTAATTTAACTGTAAAATCCCCCTTTGATACCTTTTCCATAACTTCGAATATACCTTTGAATAAACGGTTTAACTCTTCCTCTCGCTCTATTTCTCTTCTTTTTTCCTCCTCTTTTAATCTCTCTATAGTTTTTATTACATTGTTAAATACACGTCCTACCTCATCTCCAAAAAATTTTATCCTTGGTTTTACGTTGAGATTTCCATGGGATAGTTCACAGGTTATTCTGTAAAGTTCCTTTAGTCGAGTGATGATTAACCTATCTACAAAGATCATAGAGAATATGGATATAAATATAATTGACATACCTGCAATAGTGGATATGTTATTCATAAATGTAATATCGTTATGGAATTTTTTAATAAACACCTCTGTTACTTTATACAATTCAGACATAAGTTTCATATTATGATCTCTTATGTACTCCAACGCCTCCTTAAATTCTGGATCCTTAGGATCCTTTGTATAGATTATTTTAACCTTTTCGTAAAATGGATCCCAGAGTTCTTTAATTTTGAGTAACTGCTGTTTAACATCCTCTGGAGCAGGAGGAATTCCTTTTTCAAGATTGCCGTTAATTAGATCGTTTAAATTGTCATCAAATTCCTTTGAGATATTCTCTAAAGTTTCTACACATTCGTATCTTCCCATGTTGGTTAACAAGGTACATTTTGTCATTTCCTGTGTCAACATTATCTGTCTATTTAAGGTTCTCAATGTTTTTTCATCTTCTAATACACATTTTCCACTCTGGACCACGAAATACCCTGTACATCCTGCGATTACTATAAGTAAAGAAAAAACAAGGAAGGTCTTAGTTCTTATCGATATGTCTATAAATTTCACAGTTTCACCCTAAAATAACGGATGAATAATTATTAAGAATTTTATTCTCAATATCTATAATATAAAATTTTTGGTAGATACTTATGTATAAGATTTTTTGAATTATGAGATCTTACTCCATTGTTACAATATATAAAAAAATAAAAAGATAATTACAAGAAAAAAGATGATTTCATTGAAATATTGGTTTCAGTAAAGGAGAAAAAATGAATAAGAACTGTAAGAGGAAGACGTATTGTTGTTGATATAATTCTTAGCCTATTGCCTTTTAATTTCCATCTTAATGGGATGATGGGGTATAGTTAATTTTTTCAGTATAAAATATATATAACATTTTATTAAAATTATACAATAAATGTTTACCTCTACTTTGAAGGTGAGTAGATGAAGATAAAAAAAGGAATAGTACCTGCAGCAGGATTTGGTACAAGGCTACTTCCAATGACTAAGGCCCAGCCAAAAGAGATGCTATGTGTAGTTGGTAAGCCAATAATCCAGTATGTAGTTGAAGATCTAGCAGATGCAGGTATAACCAATATACTGATAGTCACAGGTAAGGGAAAAAGTGCCATAGAAAACCACTTTGACAGGAATTTTGAGTTGGAATGTAAGTTAAAGGAGAGTGGAAAGTATCACTTACTTGAGGAGATCGCTAGGATCGACAGGATTGCAAAAATCTTCTATACGAGACAGAGAGAACCTAAAGGCTTAGGAGATGCTGTATATTGTGGGAAAGAATTCGTAGGAAATGAGTATTTTATAACTATGGTGGGAGATACCATATATACTGAGAACGTGGTAAAAAAGATGTTAGAGGTATATAATAGATATCATTGTTCAGTTATAACCTTGGAGAGAGTACCTAGGGATATGGTACATAAGTATGGGGTGATATCTGGGAGAGAGGTTGAAAATGGCATCTTCGAGATAGAGGATTTAGTGGAAAAACCATCTGTGGAAGAGGCTCCATCTAACCTCATAATTACAGGAGGATATCTCCTATCTCCAAAGATATTTGAACATTTAGAAAACACAAAACCTGGAAAAGGAGGGGAGATACAGTTAACTGATGCCATGAGAACCCTTTTAGAGGAGGAAAAAATAGTAGGTGTAGAGATAAACTGTAGAAGATACGATATAGGGGATCTGGAGGGATGGCTAAAAGCAAACGTTGAAATTGCCATGAAAAAGATGCCTGGATTTAAAGAATATTTAAAAGAGTTGATAGAAGGAGAGGGGGAAGGATGAAGAGACCAGTATTAAAAGTAAAAATCTACTTTCCTGGTAGTGTATTTGAAGGGGAATTCGATTTCGATGCTGTAGTAAAACTCAAGGATAAGTATTTAAAATATTTGGAAACTGGTAAAGGCCATGGGACGATAATATTCAATGAAAATGAAAAGAAATTTGCAATAATTAACTTTGACAACATATGTGCAATAGAGATTGAGAAAACTTTAATATTTATGGATGAATATGAAAGAAGATGGGATCGTATGATAGATGTTGAAATAAGTAATTTGAAATAAAGATCAGGTGAAAATATGGATAAGGTGAGGTTAGGATTTGTAGTGGCAGAATTTAACAGGGAGATAACTTACATGATGGAGAAGTTGGCAGAAGAGCATGCAGAATTTTTGGGAGCCGAAGTCACCTATAAGATTATAGTGCCTGGAACCTTTGACATGCCTCTAGCAGTAAAGAGGTTGCTGGAGAAGGAGGATGTAGATGCTGTAGTAACCATAGGTTGTGTAATAGAGGGAGAGACTGAACATGACGAGATAGTACTACACAACGCTGCACGGAAGATGGCAGATTTATCCTTGGAGTACAACAAACCTGTAACCTTAGGTGTCTCAGGGCCTGGGATGACGAGATTACAGGCTGAGGAAAGGGTAGAATATGGTAAAAGGGCTGTAGAGTCTGCTGTAAAGATGGTAAAGAGATTAAGGGAGTTGGAGAGGAGTTAATAATTATAGTTATTTTTTATGGGATACTATGGATGTACTTAGAGAGGAGTTCAAGATAATAAAGGACAGGATAAAAAATAAACCTGAGGGTTCATATACCGCCTACTTAACTACCGATGATAGTAAGAGGGCTATCAATAAGATATGTGAGAAGATAGGAGAGGAGGCTACAGAGACTATATTGGCAGCAAAGGACGGGATAAAGAGAGATGTTATACATGAATGTGCAGATCTAATCTATCATCTCTTTGTACTGTTGGCATACTCTGGAGTGGAGTATGAGGAGTTACTTGAGGAGTTTGAGAGAAGAAGGAAAAAATGTTGATAGATAATATAAAAGTCTTTAAACAATATTAAGCATACTAAAAATAAAAATATTATATCAATAAAAGATATATCTACCTTAGTTCTCATTCAAAATCCTCCTAAAAATAATAATTATTATTAAAATTTAAAAAAATAAAGAAATAAAATATCCTCGTTGGGACACTCCTGAACACTGGAGAACAATGTGAATTCTCTATAACAGGATAGGTATATAAAATGCCGTCAAAGGTGCCATATGTTTATCTAAAGAAAACATTCCACATAACTAAAAAAATATCTAACAGCTGTACTTAGAAAACAATGTCAATTTAGTTAGGGAGAATTCCCTTCTCCAATATTCAGGATAGAGGAGAATGTCTGTTTATACTTTCTTTAAAGTATAAATAGGTAATCTCTTTCTACCCTTCAACATTGGAGAAAGGAGATTCTTTTCAAGAATTGGCATTATCTTCTAACTACAACTGTTGATATCCTTATAATATTTATTAGAATCTCTCGTCCTATCTTAGTGTTGTCATATTTTTTATAGAAATTTTCTTATTTTTTACTATTATTTTCATTTTTTAATCATTAAGATAAAAAACTCTTAAGAAGAAATATTAACAGGAATCCTACCCTGTTTCTTAACTTTATTCAAGATCTTCGATAGTTATAGGAAGTTACTAGGGTTCCACTCTCTTATCCCAGTACTCAGAAAACTCCAGAAATTATCAATTTCTCCACCCCTTAACTACGACTATGGGAGTATGTTCTACCTTCTCTAATATCTCCTCACTGATCTCAAAGGTATTATATTTCTCCATGTACTGATGTATAGATTTTGTAGGATCTGAGCGGCACCTATCTGCAACATCTGCAATATGGAGTATCTCCTCTAAGGAGTATTTTTTATAAGTCTCATTTCCAGTTATGGCGAGGGGTGTGGCTCCACATAACCCGCCAACCTTCAATACACCTGCCAACTTACCTAAGATATAACCTAAAACCCCTACTCCAGAAATTATACCATCTATAGCACAAGGTAGGGCAGTTATATACCATCTGAAAAACCTATAGGTGGCGTCGGTATCTACTATCATCACCACAACATCTACATTCAACTCCTTCTTTATAACTGAGTATATCCTCCCCGCCGATCTCTCTGGATCCTTTGGAAGTAAGGCGGCGTAGGTACCAGGTACGTTAGTTAGATCTACCCCTCCTTCTGAGGCAGGTTTCAAGGCGTATATAAGTCCCACATTGTCTATAACAACCTGCTTATGTTTTAATGTCTCCTCCTTGGGCATTCTCCTAAGATTCTCTATCCTATCTGGCCTCGTTTTTAATAGAGGGCCTAGTATATACCCCCATACATACTTAGACCAGAGATAACAGAGGTAGGCTAAAACCCCTACTTTTACATTCCTCTCATCTATTAGGTTATCTTCTCCTATAGCAACAAATTTTTCACTGATTACAACAAAATCTCCATCTTCCAATTTCAAGCCATTTTTAATCTCTCTCTTTAGGGACGCGATAATTACCTCCAGGTAGTCCTCTCCCCTTTTAAGATATCTCGTCTTTATAGGTACTATTTTAATGTTCATAGTTATCATTATATAATCCCATTAAAAATCCCGATAAAAAATAAATAAATCTTCAAAACCACTGTAAACAGATATTATGGACCTCATTGATGGATATTGTATGCTATCCAAAAAGATATGTTGTTTTTTTAATTTATTACTTTATCTTTTCCTGTTGTACTCCTGAATGCACTCAATTACATCTGTAATATTCCCATCTGTTTTAATACCGTTTGGATCGTAGTGGGTTCTTGAAGCCTTGAAGCCCCTCTCCTTCAACATCTCTACCAACTTCCTAATAGGTGGCACATGTTCTTTTATAACACTACATATCCTGTGGATGTTGTAACAACCTATTACATTACCTACTGTACACTCCTTATATATTTCCCTGAGGATCTTTACACTCCTCTCAGTATATTTCCTCTCCTGGACGATCTTCAATGCCTCCTTTACAGTATCTATGTTGTTTATCTCCCCCAAGTAAAACAACCCTCCAAAACCCTTTTCATAACCCTCCTCCCTACTCCTGATAATCTTCTCTCCATTCTCTATTTTGATATATCCTAACTTCTCCATAGCCTCATCTGCCCTCTTAGCCCCTCTCTCTGTAATTAAAAAAGTCCTTATATAGTGATCTGTGAAGTGGGAGAAGATAGGTTTAAGAGCTATGTCGTACTTACCTGCCACCCTAATTGCATACCCTATTAACAACCTAACTGCCAACTCTTTATCTCCAGCTAATGGGATGGCGTCGTAGTTTCTGATACATGCCTTTCTGTAGGATCCGTAGAGGACTGCAGTATCTGTGGCAGTCATGGCTATTATACCGTCCTTTGTAACACAACTACGTATGGCACTGTCCAGATATGGGTTTGGAGAGCCAAAGGGGTCTAAATCTATCAAGTTAAATGTTCTAAAGTGTTCTGAAAGGAGGACATTAGCATCTTTGTTAAATACTTTTACATTTTCTAAGTTGTTTATCTTTATATTTTCCCGAGTTAATTCAACTGCAAAGGGGTTGATATCGTTGATAATTACCTCCACTGTACCAGAGGGATTTATTAACTCTTTGGCATACCTTATCCCCCTAACTCCACTACCTCCCAGGGGATCACATACTAAGAACTTCTCCCTTTTATAATTATTCAAAAAACTCTGTACCACTGCTACAGAGATATCCCTACAGATCTCCATCTTTGGATTGTAAAATACCTTATCCTTTTTTGATATACTCCTATCCCTTGGAACTTTTATCTTTACATGTCCTTCTACTACTACCTCTTCCATGGGATCCCACTATTATTCTTGTTATTTAGTTAGTTGTGGTATTAATAGTATCATATTTAATATAGTATAATAACAATTTTAAGGGCATTTATTATAATTTTTAAATAGTATTATTATAAATAATAGATCATTATAATGAATATAGATATCCAATGGTAACCGGTGTAACGATGATGAATATCTTAAAAGAAAATAAAACTATTTTAATTTTAATATCTTCAATATTAGTATTGGTATCATCCCTCTCTGGTTGTATTGGAAATGGAAATGATACAGATAGTAACGAGTATAGTACTGGCAATACCATAGAGATAGATTCTAATATTATCTATCCCCATTCAAAACCCTGTGGTGATGTTCCAGGATATTATTACAATATAATAGGAATTACTACAGAGGGTATAACTTTAAGTATATATGAAACCACTGATAATGTAGAGGATATTTTAAAGTGGTATAGAAATAAACTAAGTACATTAGGATACGATGTGGTTGTAAATGCAACCATAGCAAAAATTTCAGGTCCGTACGGTACTATTGAATACGGTATGATAATCTTTAAAAGAGAAAAGGATGCTATTGGAATTTGGGCAATGAAAGAGCCTCTCCAAGAAAGAACAATCTATTTCGTAGGTAAGGGACCTGCTGATAAAATACTAGGTTCAGTACAACCCTCTGAGAGTACAGAAGTAGGAGATTCGACACCATCAACCCCTGATTACAACGAAGTGGAAAAACCACAGTTACCATCTTCAGATAAAACCTCAGGAGAGGAACCAATACAAAGATATCCTAATTCAGTTATGTTAGAACATACTGTAGTTACTATAGATGGTAAAAAATACATCTATATCAAGTATGGGACTGACAAAGATCCAGAGGATGTATTTAATTGGTATAAAGAAAATATTAAAAGAGAAGGTTGGAATATTATATATACACTAAGTGATGGTAATGCATACTACATTACTTGTGACAGAGATGATAACAATGAAGTAGTCGCTATTGCAATAGATAAGGGAGAGTACACTATAATTAATATAGAGTATATGGTGACTCAATAATAATTAATAAGTACCTTAAATTTATGATAGAGGGATTTTATTCTCCTTTTTAATAATTGAAATATCTGAAAACTTCTATTTTTTGTTATTTTTACCCTATTTTATTTTATATAATAATTATCTATTTTTATCGGGATTTTTGATGAGAAGATTGTAATCATTTTATTACTCCAGTGTCCAGAAGTATTGAGGAAAGATATTTATCTGTTTATTTTCAGTGTTTAACGTTTTGAAGATTTACTTATATTTATTTTTTATAATTATTTTTATCAGGATTGATGGTAGTTAGATATAGATTTTAGTTCCCATCAAAGTGGTGATTTGATTATTATAAAAAATAAAATCCCAATGAAAATAATTAATAAAAAAATGGATAAAATCATTAAACATTTCAAAATATTTTCAGAACACCGAGATAAAGGTAGGAAATCCTATTGAGATATCACATTTGTATCATTATGACTATAACTACTAACTGTAGAGATGTTATTAAATTTCCCATAACCGATCCTTAAAAAGTATTTAACAATAAATAGGTAATATTATGCTACAGAGGATATTAAGAATACTTGAGGAGAACGGTATCAAAGAACTTAGACCTCCCCAGAAGAAGGTTTTAGAGAGGGGTCTACTGGATAAAAAGAAAAACTTTCTAATTTCCATACCTACAGCAAGTGGAAAAACATTGATAGGGGAGATAGCCCTCTTAAATCATATCTTAGAGGATAGAAGTAAGAAGGGATTATTTATAGTTCCTTTAAAGGCGTTGGCATCTGAGAAGTACGAGGAGTTTAAGAGAAAATATGAAAAATACGGTATAAAGGTGGCACTCTCCATTGGAGATTACGACGAGGAGGAGGATCTAAGCGATTACCACATAATAATTACCACTGCGGAGAAGTTGGATTCCCTTATAAGACATAGGGTGAAGTGGATAGAGGATGTATCTGTTGCAGTTATTGACGAGATCCATCTGATAGGGGATAAGGAGAGGGGAGGTACCTTAGAGGTACTTATCACCAAGTTGAAGAGTAAGTACAACGTCCAGATAATTGGACTCTCTGCCACCATAGGAAACCCA
>DQVU01000098.1 GCA_015661585.1 Methanothermococcus okinawensis
TAGGTATCTATGCCAAAGAAGTATTTAATAAAGTAAAGAAGAAAATAAACCGTAAGCAAAAAGAAAAAAGTTCTACGCTATTTTAAAGAAATTGGTTGATAATAACATCATAAACAAAGAAAAAATAGGAAAATTGCTGGTTTTAACCATACCCTCCGAACACCAAACCCTACTGCTTAACTTGGATATATAGAGATATAAAGTAGTCATAAACCTTTGTCAATCATTTTTATAATATATCCTTTAATATTATCCTTAAAAACATCTGGGGGATGTAATGAGTGTAGATTTAAAAGATATACCTATTACAGACAATCATGTGCATGTAGATGGTAAGAGAGGTTACGGTGCTGAAAAGGTGGCAAGAATTTTCAAAAATGCTGGAGGAAAAACTCTAATATTACTGAATAAGCCCTCATTTACAGGTGATCTAACTGGCCCCATGGATATGTTAATAAGGGATATAGAGACTATAAGAAAGAAAGTTGATGGGATACAGGTATATGGGTTAGTTGGAGTGCATCCCTGTGAAATCACCACGATGGTGGAGAGAGGAAAGAGTTTAGAATATATTAAGGAGAAGGTGATAGAAGCTTTAAACTATGCTAAGAAACTTGTAGAGGAGAAGGAATTTTTAGTTGGTATTGGAGAGGTAGGGAGGCCTCACTTTAAAGTGAGTGAGGATGTATGGAGGCTCTCTAACGAGATACTTCTATATTCCATGGAGATCGCCAAAGATATTGGATGTGCTCTACAGATCCACGGGGAGAGTGCCTCAGAGGAGCAGTTCAGGGAATTTAGGGATATGGCGAGATCTGTAAATCTAAATCCTGAGAAGGTTATAAAACATCACTGTGGAGATAACGTGTTGGAAGGAGAAAAATACGGAATCTTTCCCTCTATTATAGCCTCTAAACCAGTTGTTGAAGCTGCAAAAAAATCCCTTAGGTTTGTAATGGAGACTGACTATATCGACGACTTAAGACGCCCTGGAGCAGTTTTAGGGATAAAGACAGTTCCAAGAAGGACGAGAAAACTTTTAGAGATGGGTATAATCAATGAGGAAGGTGCCTATAAGATTCACAAGGAAAATGTTGAAAAACTTTACAACATAGAGTTGGAATAAGTTTTCGTTAAAAAATAACAGTACTCTAAATCTAAGGATTTTTAAAGATTAACATAATAAACACTTCAATGGAATTCATACCCTGTTAGCAGGAATCACTTTTCCTTTATTTGTTTACAGTGTTTAACAGTCTTGTAATATTTATTTTAATTTATATTAATAATTATTATTTTTATGAGGATTTTTAATGGGAATTGGTAATAATAAAAAATATAAAAATATTAACTATTATCTCCCCTCTCACCGTAGAGTATCTTAGCTATCTCCCTAAGGGTTTCAATACCTTTAGCCTCTGTCTTTAAAAGAGGTACATGGGCTATAACCTTATCCCCAAACTTCTCCTCTATCATCTTCAACCTACTCATCTGTAGTTTTCTCCTGGATCTACAGAAGTCACATTCAACATCCTCAGGTATAACCTGATTTACTATAACTGCATCTACAGGTATGTTGTACTTCTCAAGGGCCTTCATAGCCCTCTCACTCTCTAGGATACTCATCTCTTCAGGTATTACTACCAACCTAAAGGAGGTTCTATTTGGATCTGCAAGTATCTCCCTGGCCTTGGTAATTTTCCTCTTCATTTCCTCTAACTCCTTTAGAACTTTGTCGTAGTCTATATCTTCATCTCCTCCACTGAAGGGTAGCAACTTCTTCATCATCTTCATCATTCCGCTGATCTGTTTTTTAAACTTGATCATCTTCGTCATATACTTGTCCATCAACTCTGGCAAACCTAGAAATCTCAAGGTGTGTCCAGTTGGGGCGGTGTCGAATATAACTACGTCGAAGTCGTTGTTATCTATATACCTTAGGAATACATCGAAGGCTGCACTCTCATCTGTTCCAGGAGATAGGGCTGCCATCTCCATCTGTTCCTCCAACAAACCTCCAAGCATGGGGTTCTCATCTAACTGCTTCTTTAACTTCTCCTTGTACTCCTCCATGGCCTTTTGAGGATCTATCTCAACCACGTAGAGGTTATCTATTCCCTTTACCTTAGTAGGTTCATGGCCAAATTCCTGTTCAAAACTATCCCTTAGAGAGTGTGCAGGATCTGTGGATACTATAACTGTCTTTAACCCCTGTTCTGCACAGTATATACCAGTTGCAGCGCTCATGGTGGTTTTTCCTACACCTCCTTTACCTCCAAACATTATATACTTTGTACCCTCCTGCTCCAACTTTTTTTTAGTAATTCCCTTTAATGTATCTTTAATCTTAGATAGCACTCCTATCACCTGTTATCCCTTATCCTTGTAATTAACTCCTCAACATCTACAGAGGTACATATACAGCCATCCTTTAAAAGGGGTTGTCCCTGTACAGGTATGCCCTTTCTCGATAGGTAGTTCATCCCATAGAAGAGATCCCTGTAGCAGGAGACACCGAAAACCCCTGTAGGTTTCTTCTCCTTTAGTATCCTCTTTATAAATGTAGAGCCTGGGATTATATA
>DQVU01000117.1 GCA_015661585.1 Methanothermococcus okinawensis
CATACCTGAAAGGACAGTGATCCACCTAAATATTATAGGGATAAAGATAGATATGGTGATTAATAGAGCTCTATACCTCCACCTGTAGATACAGAAGAACAGATAAAAATATTGTTAGACTATCTACAACATCTCTTTTAAATAATTATTATATTCTCAACCATACAAGGATCATCAGTACTACAAAGATAACAAAGAAGGTTATCAATTGAATCCTCATAACCCTCTTTCTCTTTTTTATATACTCATCCTTACATCTCTCCGAGCAGAAGGTTTCATCTGGGGGGATTGATATTCCACAGTTTAAACAGTGCCTATGTCTATCCATAAGGATCCCTTCTATCTGGTACAATTAAGGTACCATTATGTTTATTATCTATAACATTCATTATCTCCTCTGGAGTACCTTTGATAACTACAGTTTTCAATTTTGCCCTATCTATTATCTTGGAGGCCAAGGGATCTACTATAGAAGAGGATCCTGCCACTATAGAAGAAGATTTAGTAATATCCACTAACTCTTTTGTTGTCAGGAGTTTTATCTTTTTTGCATCCTTATACTTCTTTGGATCCTTATCATAAACTCCATCTACGTTAGTTGCAATAACAAGTAGGTCTGCACCTATATACTCTGCCAAGGAGGCTGCAACAGCATCTGTGGTATGAGCAGGATGGGTACCTCCCATAACAACGATCTTGTTTAAACTTAGTATCATCTCAGCTTCCTTGAAATCCTCTGGCACCTTCTTTACAGAGTAATCTCCAAGGGCGGCAATTAAGATCATGCTGTTCATCCTTGTAGCTAATATCCCTATCTCATCACAGAAGGCCTCGTTTGTAAATTCCCGAGCGATAGAGATGTATCTTCTAGCAACATACCCCCCTCCAACTACTACACAGACGTCATGTCCCATGTCTTTTATACTTTTAAATACCTCGGCGTATCTCCTTATATTCTCTGCATCTCCTTCCTTGGGCATAACAACTGAACCCCCTAATGCAAAGACTACTCTCATACTTCTACCTCTCCACTTTGTAAAATACTAAAAAATAAAAAATAAACTATTATAAAAAAGTTTATCGTAAATTATATATAGTATAAAATTTTATTGGAATAAAACATATTTTTAAGTTGTTTTTAAATTTTAAATTATTAAGTTTTTAGATGATAAACATGAATAGATGTAAATCTCCTTCTCTAACAGTTGACGGTATCTTAGAGGTTGGGGGCAAGATACTACTAGTAAAGAGAAAAAATCCTCCTTTTAAAGATTTTTGGGCATTTCCAGGAGGTTTTGTAAACTATGGAGAAAGGACAGAGGAGGCTGTAGTAAGGGAGGTTTTTGAAGAGAGTGGGATAAAAACTAAGGTTAAAGATCTTCTAGGTGTATATTCAGATCCAAATAGGGATCCCCGGGGGCATACTGTATCTATCGTATATGTTTTAGAGTATATAGAGGGTTCTCCCAAAGGATCAGATGATGCTAAGGAAGCCAAATTCTTCAGTATAGATGAAGTAGAGGGTATGGATTTAGCCTTTGATCACAAGACTATTTTTAGAGATTATTTAAAATTTAGAGATAAGGGGTGACGGTATGGTAAAGTTCTGTAAAAAGTGTAACAACATAATGCTTCCAAAGGATGGTAAGTGGGTATGTACTGTATGTCACTTTGAGATAGAGATGGAAAAAGAAGGTGAAACCTTTGTACTTAAGGAGAGGATTGAATCCAAGAAAAAAGAGATCGCGGTAATCGAGAATGTAAATACACTACCAACCACCAAGGTGGAGTGTCCTCAATGCGGAAACTTGGAGGCCTTCTGGTGGCTTCAACAGACGAGATGTGCAGATGAACCTGAGACAAGATTCTACAGATGTACAAAGTGTGGTTATACCTGGAGGGAGTATGATTAGATAAAAAAAAGAGGGCAGAAAATTATAGTCTAGCACACAACATTTTAAATTTATAATAGATTCCAGTTCCCATCAAAAACGATAAAATAATAATAATTATAAAAAAATAATAAAAAATAAAAAACTCCTATCATCTCAAATATAAAATTTTAAAATTTTTAATACAACTGTTGATATCACAGTAGGATTTCCTGTCTTTATCTCGGTGTTCAGAAATATTTTGAGATATTTTTTAACTATTATTCTTTATCATTTTTTAATCAATAATTTGATGACGATTGAGGTTATAATAATTATTATTAAAAAAATTAAGAATCCAGTACAACGTATTTATCTGTTTATTTTTCAGTGTTTAACAGTTTTGAAGATTTATACCTTCTAAAAGTATCTGTCCCACTTTAACCTTCTTACATTCTCTCTCAGAGAACAGTCTAAACCTCCCTGCATTACAGAAGTGTTGGATTCTTAACCCCATTCTTCTCAAAGTATCTTCCTCCATCCTCTCCCCAAAAAACTCCTGAAGTGTCTTAGAAACCGCTCCACAGGGGGAGTCCCTGATAACCTCTATGTTCTTTATGATGTTGTTGTCTAAGTAAATATTTACCTTAGGTTTTCCAAAGTATCTTAAAAATTCTCGTAATTGAGGGTAGTATTCCAGTTTGTCTCTGAGATATTTCTCATCCAAATTACACAGTAGATCTGGACACACTACATTCTTAAACCTTTCCATCTGTCTCTTGAAACCCTCCCCCTCCCATATACCTATTATTATAAAAGGGTTTTTGTCTAACTTCTTTTGAGTGTTGATCTCCTCTAAGAGAGTATAGGTGAGATCTGGATTTCTCAGGTAGGTAATTAAAATATCGAAATTTTTAAGTTTTTTTAGCATCTCCTCTTCTATCCTTATATCTTCAAAGTTGCCCCTATACTTCAATATAATGTACTCACAGTGGAATCTCTTTTTTATAACTTCGTAGGTTCTATGTCCATACTTCCCATCTGAGATTATAGCGATCGATATTTTACCACTCATTTACATCACGGGATTAATTATGTTTCTATATATTTAGATATTTGGATATTTATTTTTATAAAATAAATGGTAGCCCGGCGCGGATTCGAACCGCGGTCCCGGGGTCCAAAGCCCCGGATGATAGGCCACTACACC
>DQVU01000028.1 GCA_015661585.1 Methanothermococcus okinawensis
AGAGAAGAGGAGGATAGGGTATATTTAGATCTGAAACCTAAGGTAGCACCTGTTAAGGTTGGTGTCTTTCCACTGGTGAATAGGGACAGAATGCCCGAGATCGCCATGAGAATAAAGGAAACTCTTAGAAAAGAGGGTATTATTGCCCAGTACGACGATAGAGGGGCAATTGGTAGAAGGTACATGAGGATGGATGAGATAGGAACACCTTTCTGTATAACTGTGGATGGTCAAACCTTGGAGGATGGGACAGTTACAGTTAGGTATAGAAACACCAGGGAACAGGAGAGGGTGAAGATAGAGGAGGTTGTGGATTATATAAAGAGTATGTTAGGATGATTTTTATAGATATAATAAAAAATTAATAAAAATAATAACAAAAATTATAATCTGAATTATATAGAAAATTAGTAGATAAAATAGGGAAAAGAAGATCTGACTCTAACAATAGATTTTTTCCTCCTTATAGAGTGTTGTATGTCAATCTGAGAAAACAGGCATTTCTATTCTTCTCCCCATTTAACCCAACTACAAATTATTTTTTAATTATTAACTTCTCGTAGGAAAGGTTAATATTAATAATACTTCATCGGTGTTTTAGAATGAAAATTGGAATCGTCCTTGGAACTCGCCCCGAGATAATAAAGTTATCCCCTGTAATAAGAGAGTTGGAAAAATTAAAAGAAAACATAAACTACCTTGTTATACATACCAATCAACACTACTCCGAGAACTTGGATCGTATCTTTTTTAAAGAGTTAAACCTCCCAGAGCCTAAGTACAACTTAAGGATAGGATCTGCTCCCCATGGGAAACAGACGGGAAGGATGCTTGAAGGGATAGAGAAGGTTTTAATAAGGGAGAAACCGGATATAGTGATTGTCCAGGGGGATACAAACACCACCCTTGCAGGTGCTCTCGCATCTTCAAAGTTAGGGATAGAAGTTGCCCATGTTGAGGCTGGACTGAGGAGTTACGACAGAAGTATGCCAGAGGAGATAAACAGAGTTTTAACTGATCATATCTCTGACTACCTCTTTGTACCTACAGAGGTTGCAGAGGAGAACCTTAGAAGGGAAGGTATAACAGAGAATGTATTTCTCGTTGGGAACACCATAGTAGATGCCACACTTCAGAATATTGAAATTGCAGAGGAGAGGAAGGAGGAGATCTTTGAAGGGGGGATGTTGGATATAGTTAAAGATGGGGATTACTTTCTACTTACCATCCACAGGGCAGAGAATACAGATAACAGAAGAAGATTGAAAAGTATTGTAGAGGGGATACTTAAGGTGGCGGAGTACTACGATGAGACAGTTATATTTCCCCTTCATCCTCGGACTGAAGGTAAGTTAAAGGAATATCATCTCTGGGATAAGTTAAAGAATAAAAATATAAAGATACTTGAACCAGTGGGCTACTTTAAATTCCTTATCCTGGAGAAGTACGCCAAGTTGATATTAACAGACAGTGGAGGGGTGCAGGAGGAGGCCTGTATATTGAAGGTTCCCTGTATCACCCTAAGGAAGAATACAGAACGTCCAGAAACCTTAGAGGTTGGAAGTAATATATTGGTAGATGTGGAGAAGGGAGACATTTTAGAGGCAGTAGATTCCATGCTTAGGAGGAATAGGAACTGGAGGAATCCCTTTGGAGATGGTAGAAGTGGAGAGCGTATTGTTAGGATACTGGTAGGGGGATACGACTTATCCATTGAAGGTAGGACATATAAGAATGGTATTTAAAATAATATTATAATAAATTAAAAATATTACTACTAATTAAAAAATAATAAAAACGATATTATATCCAGAGAGATTCTTTGATACTTATTTAAAAAAAATGAAAAATAAATTGGGAAAACTTCCTCTAAGAGTTATTTTTTATCTTTTCAATATTTTAGTGTTAAAATAATTTTTTTAATGATAATACTTTTTATTGTATTTTTTATTTTTAACTACTGCTTTAATAAAAACCAGGCTATAGCAAATAATCCAACTTAAAGATAACATGGATCTCTCCACTAAGATAAACATAAAATACAGAGGAAAGGAGATAACTGAAAATCAGATAAAAATAATAGAGTTGCTCCTAAAGACAAAATCCCAGAACAAAGTTGCAAAGATACTCAATATACCTACCTCTTCAGTGAATATTCAGATAAAGAGGCTTGAGAAGAAGTTAGGAATAAAAATTGTCGAGTCTTCAACCTCTGGAACTGTTGTTACTGAGGAGGGACAACAGATCGTTGAGTACTATCAGAAAATAAAGAGAAGGATGACAAAATCCTCCTTTATAGCCTGTGGGTTTATATGTGGGGAAGTGGGCAGAATACTGTTTGACGATATAATAATATCCTCCTTTGACAATATCCTGAAACTCTATAGGATGGGGATGGTGAAGATCCTCGGTATAGACGATCCCTACTGGAGTTATAGATTGGGAGATCCTATACCTGCAGTATATGACTACATAGTAATGGTATATAGAAATAGATTTGATGTAAAGAACTTAGTAGGTATAAGGTACTCCCCCCAGAGGATCCTATGGAATGTATTGAAAAGTAGAGGTGTATCCTTTAGGGTGAAGAAGGTTGTTAAAGATCCCCTTCAAGCTATAGAGTTAGTTAAGGAAGGATACAGTTTATTTTTAAATGAATCTCTTCTAAGGTATGTAGATAGGGATCTAAATATTGAGAAACCTCCTTTCTACAGAGATACAAAACATGCCTTAAATTTCATAGCACCTGAAGATGGAGAGAGAGTTGTAAAAACTATCAGAAAAAAGAGAAAGGAAATAGAGAGTAGAGGTTTTGAGGTTGTAGAATAGTTCATTCAGGGATTTTACCACCAGGTGCCATCACCGTCAATTTAACATATTTAACTCCCTTTTGAGATGCTAATTTATCTGTAAGTTCCTTTATCTTCTTTGCATCTCCTCTTACAAGAATTACCTCCATACAGTGCTCATGATCTAAGTGCATATGAAGGGTTGCTATAATTAGATCTGTATAGGTATGTTGGATAGTTGTCAGTTTTCTCATCAATTCAGGAGAATGGTGATTGTATATAATAGATATATTTCCTATCCTTTCCCCCTCTAGACTACGTATCCACTTGTGTTTAATAATGTAATCCCTTATGGCGTCTCTTATAGCCTCACTTCTACATGCATAACCCCTTTCAGATATTACCTTATCGAACTCTTCCAGTAGTTTTGTAGGCAGAGATACACTTATCCTATCCATGTCAACCATGTTATTACCCTTCCAAAATAAGTGATATCGGTATTATTACATTTTCATATATATTTAATAGTTTATATAGTTTTTTCCCTCTCTTTTTAGAATTTTTAATTATTTACATAAAGTTTTAAATATAATTATTATTAAGATTACCATTTAACTATTTATAATAATAATTAGGATCGCACTTCATCACTTATCCATAATGAAATATAAGATAATTGGGGGGATCATGTTATCCATTGAGAATCTATCTGTAAAGGTGGAGGATAAGATTATACTTAAAGATATTAACTTAAACATAAACATTGGAGAAGTCCATGTACTCTTTGGTCCAAATGGGGCGGGAAAATCTACACTGATAAATACCATCATAGGAAATCCAAAGTACAAAGTAGTAGAGGGAGGTATATACTTCAAAGGTAGGGATATAACTGATATGTCTATATACGAGAGGGCGAAACTTGGTATAGGACTGGCTTATCAGAATCCACCTGGGGTACCTGGGGTAAAGTTAAGGGATCTTCTAAAGATAATCTCTAAGGTGAAGTGGGAAGAGATAGAGAGAATGGCAGAGATACTGAACTTTAAGGATTTCTTAGATAGAGATACCAATGTTGGTTTTTCAGGGGGGGAAGTTAAGAGATCTGAAATATTACAAATATTCGCCCAGAATCCAGATTTCATAATGTTTGATGAGCCTGACAGTGGGGTAGATGTGGAGAAGGTTAAACTCTTAGGGAGAATTATAAATCACCTTCTTGACAAGGACAAAAAACCTGCAGATAGGAAGAAATCTGGTTTGATAATTACTCATATGGGACATATACTGAAGTTTATAAATGTAGATAGAGCCCATGTGCTCTACAACGGGGTAATAGCCTGCTCAGGAGGTCCAGAGGAGATACTCAACACCATAATAAAGTACGGATACGAGAGGTGTATAGCATGCTATCAAAAGAGAAAATAGAAAAGATAAGGAGAACTGCGGAGAAGTACAGGGATGTCCCAGCACCCCATGGAGAGGATATAGATCTTAGTAAGTATAAAATAGAAGAGAGTAGGATAGAGATAGACTCCTTAGAGGATCTCAATGAGGAGGAGAGGGCTAAGTTGGAGAACATAGGTATTGACACCAAGGAGAAGGACGTCTCAGGTTCCTACCTACAGATAAACAACGACGTTGTCTATACAAGGACTAAGTCTAAGGTGGAGGTTATACCTATATCAGAGGCTCTAAAAAAGTACGATTTAGATGATTACTTCTGGAACATAGTAGAAATAAGGGATAAATATACAGCGAGGGTTGCACTGGAGAGGACTGGAGGGTTCTTCATAAGAGTTCCTAAGGGAGTTAAGGAAACTATGCCACTTCAGACATGTCTGCTGATCGGTAAGGAGAACGCATCACAGAACGTCCATAATATAGTGATAGTTGAGGAGGGTGCAGAGTTGAACATCATCACAGGCTGTGCAACCTCCCCCCATGTAAAATCTGGATTACACGTAGCTGTTTCTGAGTTCTACATAAAGAAGGATGGAAAATTGACATATACCATGATACATGACTGGGGGGAGAACGTCCATGTAAGGCCTAGAACTGGAGTATATATCGAGGATAACGGAGTGTTTATAAACAACTACGTTGTAATTACCCCTGTAAAATCTATACAGAGTTACCCAACTGTATACTGTGCTGGGGAGAACTCAAAGGCTACACTTCAGACTGTAGTTTATGGAAGGAATGAATCAAAGATAGATCTTGGTTCTAAGGTAGTACTCTCTGGAAAAGGTAGTAGAGCAGACATTATCTCTAGATCTATAGCAGATGATAACTCAGAGGTTGTAGCCAGAGGTAGGTTAGTTGGTGAAGGGGAGGATATAAAGGGACATCTCGAGTGTAAGGGGTTGATAATATCAGATAGTGCCCGCCTCTATGCAGTCCCAGAGTTAGATGCAAGGAGATCCAATATAGATCTCTCCCATGAGGCGGCAGTTGGGAAGATTGCAGAGGAGCAGTTGATATACCTCATGTCCAGGGGACTTACAGAGGATGAGGCAGTATCTCTTATTATCAAAGGGTTTTTAAGTATGGATCTATCTGGGCTTCCTCCAACACTTGCAAAGGCTGTAGAGAGGATAATGGACATGACACTCGAGGGGTTGTAAATAGTAGTAGTACCTCCAGGGGTTTTCTATATGGGTATAAACGTTGGTGTAGTTGTCCATGGACCGAGGATAGTAGATAGTGGCTATGCAGAGAGGATCCTTGATATACTTAAGGAGTTTTCAGAGATCTACGATGTAGATATCGAGGTAACTGCCAAGGTTGGAGGGAATATGGGAAGGGTTGCAGTTATCGATAGGGGACTGGAGGATGTTATCGATATATCGGAGAGGCTTTATCCATCCCAATGTTTAAGGAGATTGAGAGATAAGGATATACTACTTTTACTAAACTACGGTAAATCTAAGGAGACAGGACATACCTTTGGAAGGATAGTAGTAGAGAGGGCAGAGATAGATAAACCTGTGATACAGATAGAGAGGCCTGGGGAGGAGGACGGGAGTATCTTAGTATGGAACAGGGAATGTTGTAGTGGAAATATTAGGGGGATCTTAGATACCTTAGTATCCTACATATCTGAGAGATTAGGTTTAGAGGTTGAGGAGTGTATAGGGAGTAGGTTATCTGTATGGGAGGAAGGGGATAAGGTTTTTAGGAGGATAGATACAGTTGATCCTGGGGAGGATATATTGGTAAATGGGGTTGTGGTAGGAAGAGTCCTAAGGAGCCCCGTTGTGTTAATATCAGAGAAGGGTAAGATAGTTGAGATCATAAATGGAGATATAAAAAAGGATGGAGTAGAAAGGTTGGGATATGTAGATCTGAAAAAAGCTATTGTAAAAACAGGAGTCTTAAGGAAAGGTTCTTTTAGGGATATTGAGAAAAGGAGATTTACATCAGATAACTCTCTGGGAGATATATTAATCGTCGATAGGGGGGATGTTGATATCTTAGGGGAGTTGAGGAGTAAGAGTATCTCCACTGTAATTACCGTAGGTAGTGATACTACGTTGATCCTAGGTAGTATCCTTAGTAGATTCAACGTTAAAGTAATAGGGATAGTTGATAGAGATATATACAGGTATAAGTTAGTGGAGGATATGAGAATAACTGAAGGTTCAAAGATCTTTCTAGTGAAAAACTGGAGGTGTTCTCAAGTTGGAAAACTGTTGATGGAACACTTAAAAGGTAGGAAGTTAAGTTATGGTTATACTTTAAAATATTTAATTGATCTACTGGAGAAGTATAAGGTTGTTTATGAGATTCTAAATTTTTAAATATAAGAAAAAGATAGAAACACCCCTCTATCTTAAACTAACTTGTAGTTGAGAGTAAAATCCTATTGTGATATCACAGTTTGTAGTTAGAAGATAATATGATCCTTGGGAAGAATTTCACTATTCCCGGAGAATTGTCCATCTTATTCAAAAATTTATATTTGGAGTTAGAAGAAGTTCTTATTTTTTGTCACTTTTCATCTTATTATTTTATTATAATAATTTTCCTCATTATTTTTTAACCCACCACTTGATGGAAACTACGGTTGATGTGATACAGGTGTTTTTTTACTTTTTTATTTTTTATTATCATTATTATTTTTAATTTTAAAAAATTTTAATCATTTACTTCGCAGATACTATCTTTATAATATCTCCATCCTTTAACTGGTAATCTGCTCCAACCCTCATCTTCCTCCTGGCATCTATGGCATATATAAACTTATCCCCTATTTCGGTATGTATCATATATGCCAAGTCTCTTGCTGTAGTTCCCCTCTTTACCAGAAAACTATCTGGTAGTACGTTGCCCTTCTTATCTGAATATTTGTTCTCGTCCTCTACAGGATAGACTACTATCATATCTAAGAGATCGAAGTACGCCCTGTTGAGAATCTCCTGCACCCCTGTACTACCGTACTTTTTTAGATACTCCTTGATATACTCCAAGGCATTCCTCTGAGCCTCATTCAGTGAATTACTCACTATCTCAAAGTCATTTTTAACCCTGTCATATTTTATCAATCCCGCCTTCTCCGCCCTTCTCAGTGCCAGTTCTATCTCCGCCGATGTAGGTATAACTATGTAGTCCTTAAATTCCCTCTTTAACTTCTTAATATTCTCCATGGCATCTGGATGATCAGCCTTATTTGCAGCTATAATCATAGGTTTAGAGATTTTTCTCAAGGTTCCTGCCAAGTTCTGTAGATCCTCCTCACTCCATTTCTGAGGATTTTCATCTAAACTGAGGATGTTTATAGCACTTTTCACCTCCTCCTCTGAGATGTTGAGACCACTAAGTTGTTCAGCGATAACCTTAACGATGTTCTTCTGTTGCTGTCCCCTCCTAGCCAACTTATCCCAGTTCTTAGAGAGTATCCCATATATCCACATATCTAACTCTTTAAGTAAAAACTTTACATCCTCCACAGGATCGTGGTTCTCAGTGGGATTCCCCTCTAAATCAGTTTTACCACTTGCATCCACCACCAATACAAGGGCGTCAGCCTGCCTTAGATCGTCTAAGAATTTGTTTCCCATACCTTTACCCTTATGTGCCTCTGGAACAAGTCCTGCAACATCCACAATCTCAACAGGGATGTGCCTTATACCATCTATACACTTGGAGTTTTGAGGATTGCATTTAAGATTCAACTCCTTACATGGACAGGGTGTAGTAATATAGGATATTCCAACATTTGGATTGATAGTTGTAAAGGGATAGTTGGCAATATCAACAGCCTTCTCTGTCATTGCATTGAATAGTGTAGATTTTCCTACATTTGGTTTTCCCACTAGTCCCAATATAGCCATAGTTTCACTTAGAGATTTTTTAACTTGTTATAACTATATCAAATTTCTGTGCGCTATAATAATAAAATAACCCCGATTCCATCAAAAATCTTGTAAAAAATTATGGTATTTATAAAAATAATAAAGGTAAAAAATAAGAAAAAGGTTTAAAAAATAAAAAATATCTCCATCCACCCGAGTATAAATGTATTTTCTCCTACCCCAACATTGGAGGAAGGGTAATTCTCCATAATATCTTCTAACACAACTGTTGATACTCATGATAAGAATATCTCAATCTTATCTTACTGTTGTTATATTATTTTTTTTATTATATTATATTTAAACTATTGGGAAGTAGGATTATTACATCAATCTCCAGAATATCCCTTGTGTGTTTGAAAAGTATGAAATTTTCCTTATTGACAGGATTCTATTCATAGATAGATCTCCAGTGCCCAGGATATCAGAGAATTACTATGAGATATACTTTTTTTATTTATGTAATTCCTAACAATTGTTATATTAAATTTTAATCATTTTTATAATTTTTATTTTAAATATTATTTTATTACAATAAAAACCAAGGGTATTGTTATATTTTAGGTGAAAAAAATGGATATCTTAACGATAGTATATATCATCAACTTTATCCTCCTTTTGATAGCCTCATACACAGATATTAAAACTAAGGAGATACCTCATATTGTCGTTATTCTTATGTTGTTGATAAACCTACCAGTTGGTTACTACCTCTTTGGATTAGATGCTATTTTCTCTTTCTTTGCCACTTTGATACTTTGTCTCATCTTAGGTATAGGTATGGGAGGGGGAGATGTAAAGATATTCACTACTTTGGCGCCAATATTCTCCTACGGAGATAGTATATTATACGTACCAGTACCTATACTTCTGTTGATAGGCATAAGTGCTGGAATTGTAGCCCTCTCTCCTCTGATAAACATCCTTAGGAAGTACTGGAAAAGTATTGTACCATCCTCATTAGGTTTAAGTGTATTTTATGGTTTCGTGATATATCTCTTCTATAAGTATAAGGTACCTTACGCCTCTCTTCTCCTCTGGGCTTATGTAATTATCTCCATATTTATCTCCAGAAAGATATCATGGTACAGGGAGATTATAAATAAACTAAGTTATTTAACCCCTATCTATCTCCTTGGTATCTACATAGTAGATAGGAATTACTTTATAGATAACAACCTTTTGATATCCTTTGTGATATATGTATTTGAGCTTATTCTTATATCCCTTGTGATATACGCATTAACTGGTGCCGAGGTATCTGTAAAAAAACCTATATCTCAGTTAAGGGAGGGAGATATACTGAGAGATGTTATCTACATAAAGGATGGAGTGGCAAAGGTGGAAGGGGCTGGAATATGGAAGAGGTTTAAACTGATGTTGAATATGGAGATGGGAAAAAAAGGAGACTACGATAAAATCATCCTTACAGATGGAGATGGATTAAGGGAGGAGGATGTAAAACTCCTACAGAAACTACATAGGGAGGGAAAGATACCTGTAGGTGAGTTAACTTTAATTACAACATACCCTTTTGTACCTTTTGTAGTGATAGGATATCTAATAGTGTTGATACTTCACTACTACTTTGGAGTGGTGTAACAGTACCGAAAAATATATATATAAGAAATAACTTAAAATATCCCGCACTGTGGGCTGGTAGATCAGTCTGGGAGATCGCCGCATTGGCTGTGCGGAGGCCGCGGGTTCAAATCCCGCC
>DQVU01000032.1 GCA_015661585.1 Methanothermococcus okinawensis
TGTTTAAGGGAACTTAGGGAGGAGTTTAAAAATAGTAACCTTATAAGGGATATATCCATAGATATGGATGTTGCTGTAGTCTCTGCAGTTGGGGCAGGGATGAAGGGATCCCGGGGAATTGCAGGGAAGTTATTCACAGCAGTTGCAGAGAGTGGTGCAAATATAAAGATGATAGCCCAGGGATCCTCAGAGGTGAATATCTCCTTTGTAATAGGGGAGAGTGAGTTAAAGAGATGTCTCCAGACACTACATGATACCTTTATAAAGTAAGAGAAGATGAAAAAAAACTTTTCCTTACAGATGACTTACATGTCTATAATACTAGAAACAAAAATATAAAATCAAAAAATAGAAAACCAGGGGAGAAAAGATATAGACAGAAATTTTTAACCTCTTTTTAATTTTTTAATTTAATAAAAATATTAAACTGTTAATACCTTAAATAAAAAAAGTAAAATATATCCCTTATCCTCTGGGTTACACTATTTACTGGGGAAGTAGGGAAGATTTCTGTTAATCTAACCTCTTAGAAGTTTTTTGCCTTTTCCTTTTATGTTCTTGACTATATTATTTTTTAACTATCATTTTGATGGGAACTAGGATTGGGATATATTAATGGTTTTATTCCATTTTTATTAATTACTTTTTATTGGGATTTTTATTATTTTTATTACAATCTATTTTTTTTATCCTTTTAATCACTACTTTAATGGGAACTATATTTTTTTATTCTCGTCTTCTCTCCGTCTTGAAAGGTGAGACTTTCTTTTTAATATTTTTTATTTTTTGATTTTTAACTAATTTAGTTAGGAACTAAGGTTTAATGTTTGTTTATTCTATCACCCCCTTCTCCTTCAGAGCCCTTACTATCTCCCTGTGAGTTTCCCCAATAGACTTTTTAGTAGTATCTATAACAACGTAGCCGTACCTTGGTTTAAATATTCTATTCTCTATAATATCCCAATACCTCTCCTTTACTAATTTCAACATCTCTCTATTCTCAAATATCTCCTTTCTATTTTTTCCCATCCTTCTAAGGGCCTCTTCAACATCTACATCCAAATATACAAGGACATCAGGTTTTATAACAAATCTGTTAATACTTAGTATAAAATCTAAATCAACTCCCTGAATAGTCTGATAAACTATAGAGGAGTAGATATATCTATCTGAGACTACATGTCTATGCTCTAACTCCCTACTTATAGTAGATACATGTTCCCTCCTATCTGCGGCAAAGAGTAAAGCCAGTGTTTCACTACTGTAACACACCTCACCCCTAAGGATTCTCCTTATAAGTTTTCCAACATCTCCCTCTGTTGGCTCGTAGGTGTAGTATCCATTGATACTCTCTGAGAGTTTCTTAGACTGCACCGTCTTACCACTGCCATCTATACCTTCAAATACTATAAACTTATATTTCTCCACCTTTCCACCTACTGCAGATTACACTCTAAGTTACAGGGATGTATAAAGCCTCCCCTTATCATAAGATCTGCCAAAACTATAGCAACTACAGACTCCAATACAGGTATTACTCTTGGTAAAATAATAGGATCATGCCTTCCCTCTATCTTAATATCTACTTCTTCTCCAGTCTTTAAATTTACAGTCCTCTGAGGTATGGATATAGATGGAGTAGGTTTAACTGCAACCCTTAGAACTAGAGGAGTACCGCAACTGATACCTGCAAGTACCCCTCCACAGTTGTTAGTCCTCAGATGTATTTCGTCGTTGTAGTAGATATACTCGTCGTTCATCTCACTGCCGTAGAGTTCAGCGGATTTAAATCCTCTTCCTATCTCCACACCTTTAACGGCATTTACACTCATAATTCCCCCTGCCAACTCCCCACTTAATTTGGAAAATAGTGGATTTCCCACACCTACAGGGACATTCAACGCAACTAACTCCACTACACCCCCTACACTATCTCCCCTTTTCATGGCCTCTTTAACGTACTCCACCATCTCCTGGGCATTTGAGGATGGACATCTCAAGGGATTACTTTCTATTCTTTCAACAATCTTATCTATATCTTCAGTATTAAACACATCTGGATTTAAGTAGTAGTTGAAATCCCCCTCGATCTTCCCAACCTTCACAGTGTATCCAACTATCCTGATGTTGTAGGTATAATCTAAAAGTTTCTTTGCAACACTACCTCCAATTACAATACCCACTGTAGTTCTACCACTTGCCCTTCCACCTCCCCTGTAGTCGTAGTTGCCGTACTTCTTATAGTATGTATAGTCTCCATGTCCAGGTCTAGGTGTGTATCTCAACTTACTGTAATCCTTAGATCTCTGATCTCTGTTATACACCAAGGCAGATATAGGAGTACCTGTGGTTCTACCCTCAAAGACACCTGAGAGTATCTCCACATTATCAGGTTCCCTTCTAGGTGTGGAGAAGATACTATAGCCAGGTCTTCTCCTGTTCAACTCCTTCTGGATATCCTCCTCTGAGAGGGGGAGGTTCGCTGGACAGCCATCTATTACAGCCCCAAGTGCCTTCCCATGACTCTCCCCCCAGGTTGTAACCCTAAA
>DQVU01000119.1 GCA_015661585.1 Methanothermococcus okinawensis
CATGTTTTAAATTCTCCTGAGAAGGAGTTTATAATAGGTACAGAGGTAGATATGATAACTAGGTTGAAGATAGAGTTGGAGAAGAGGGGGGAGGAAAAAAAGTTAATACCTCTAAGGGAGGATGCCATCTGTGAGCCTATGAAGAGGATAACCCTTGAGAAGTTAGAGAGGTGTTTAGTGGAGGAGAAGTATGAGGTTGTATTAGATGAGGAGATAATAGAAAGGGCGAAGAGGGCTATCGATTATATGCTATCTATAGGTAGAGAGCGAAAGGAGTAAATAAAGATTTTTCTAAAAAATTTCAATTTATTTTATTCGCCTTAGTTTCATCAAAATAGTGATATAAAATCATTATAATAAAAACGAATAAAACCATTGAAATGTTTCAAGATGTTTTCTGAACACTTAGATAAGGTAGGGAATCCTATTGTGGTATCAACAGTTGTATAAGAAGATATTCGGAAAATTCCCTTCTCTAATTTTTTTTTAAAATTTTATTTTGGGATAGGAGTTTTTTATTTTTAAACATTTTTCTTTATTTTTTTTATCTTATTATTTTTATAATTTTTTTATTATTTTTAACTATCAGTTTGGAGAACTATGGTAAGATATAGAATTGTTATAAATCCGAAATGATTAAGAATGGTTAAGGGTTAAAATCCTTATTTCTCCCACTAAGGGAGATTAGCACAATCTGTTTCAGGTTTAACCATGATTTATAACGAGGATTTTAGATCCCATTAAACTGATCTTTCCCGTCTCTAAAGGATAAGGCTTTCAGTTATAACTTTTTATCTTTTAGAACTTAGATACTCCTCTATTTTCCCTGCAAGGGTTTCATATATCCATCTTAGTTTGTCCTTATCTCTCTCTAAGAGTGTGGATCTAAATCCATAGAGAGGAGTGTTAAAAGAAGATAAGGGCACTACACAGATACCAGTGGATGCCAAAAGATAGTAGGTAAACTTCATATCTTCAGGTTTTCCCTTTGAAATCTTCTCTATATACCTCCTAAGTTCTCTATTCTCTACTTCCAGATAGTTGCCATTTAAGTAATCTCTCTCAAATACCACTCCCATATAGAAGGCTCCACAGGTTTTATTCACAATAAGACCATCTATAGATTTTAACTTCTTGTATGCAACGTTGGAGGCCCACTGGTAGTATTTCCTCCTCTCCTCCAAATATTTCTGAAACCTTGGATCACTCATAACTTTCGGTATCACCTTCTGAGGTAGTGTAGTGGAACATACCTCTATCATCTTAAATTTACATATACCTTCGATGTACTTTTTAAATACCTCATCCCTATCGGCGTTGTATATTTCTATCCAGCCACACCTGGCACCTGGCCAGGGAAATTCCTTGGATATTCCCTTTAGGGATATTCCACAGACGTCGTCTATAACCTCAGATAGATAGACATGTCTCTTTCCGTTATATACCAAGTTGTGGTATATTTCATCACATAGTATAAAGAGGTCGTACTCGTTGGCGATATCTACGATCTCATCTAGTACTTTTTTTGGATAGACTGCACTTGTAGGATTACCTGGATTTATCACAAGTATTCCAGACACCACAGGATTGTACTTAACTTTGTTTCTGAGATCATCTAGATCTGGATACCAGTTGTTTCTCTCATCTAATATATAGGTTAAAGGATGGCATCTCGCATGGAGGCCCTCTGCAGAGGAGTGGGTAGGATAGGCAGGAGAGGGTCCTATAATCCTAGCCTCTTTTTTCAACAGGCCGTATATCTTGGTAATAGCATCTCCAAGGCCGTTAAAAAAGATGATATCTTCAGGGGTTATCTGAACACCCTTCTTTTTGTTGTTCTCCTCTGCGAGAAACTCTCTAGTCTCTAACAGTCCCTTAGTTGGACAGTAGAGATAGGAATCATCCTCCATCACAGTCTCTGCTATGATCTCCTTTATCCATTGAGGTATTTTCTCCCCCTTTATTATAGGATCTCCAATGTTCTCCCAGATAATCTCAATCCCGTAACTTTCAACCTTCTTTGCAACTTCCACTATTTCCCTTATCTCGTAGGTTAACTCACTCACACCTTCATGTACAATATCCACCCTCATTATCATCACTTTTCACTGTTTTAATAGAGTCCTATTTTATAGTTATATCTTGTTAAATAGACACTTATCTAATGGAAAAGAGAAGTTGTTGTATATAAATATTTTTAAAGTAATTTTTTTAATAGGGCGGTATTTTAGAAATTAATATACTCAGAATAAGGATCTTATAGAAGAATCTCAAGATTGTTAAATATTAAAGGAGCAAAAAAAGAGTTAATCTGGGGCTACCCTGGGTATTAGGGGAGTAACAGGATCTTCTTAGCCATATCTCTTTAAAGAATGTATTAACTCCATATAATATTATGAATATTAAGGTTTATCATTATTATATTTTTCAACAGTATTTTAATATTATTATATATCAAATTTTTATATCACTACCTCCCAATGGAAAGGAGATTTATAAAAATATTACTCTAAATACAGGTGAAGGTATGGTATTCCTGTCTGAGATATATCTCAAAAATTTCAAATCCTTCAAAGATACTAAATTAAAAATACCTCCAGGATTTACCGCTATAGTAGGTCCAAATGGCTCTGGAAAATCTAACATCGTAGATGGAATATCCTTTGTACTAGGAAAAACCTCTGCAAGATCCCTAAGGGCTGGACGATTTAACGACTTAATTACCTATCACAGGGGCAAAAGGGCAGAATACGCCGAAGTAATACTGTTCTTTGACAACAGAGATAGGAAGATACCGATAGATTCAGATAAAGTAGGTATCTCTAGGAAGGTGAAGTTGAAAGGGGAGAACAACTACTACCTTATCTGGTACGAGGAGAAAGTAGAGGATGGTGAAAAAAAGTTTATTGAGAGGAGGAGAAAGATTAGAAAATCTGAGGTTATGGATATATTCAGTAGGTTATCTCTTACTGGAGAGGGGTTGAATGTTATACTTCAGGGAGATGTTACGAAAATAGTAGAGATGTCTCCAAAGGAGAGGAGGAAGCTCTTAGATGAGATAAGTGGAATCTCAGAGTATGACGAAAAAAAGGAGAAGGCTCAGAGGGAGTTGGAAAGGGCTAGGGAGTACATAGAGAGGATAGATATAAGGATAAAGGAGGTAAAAAGTAATCTCGATAAACTTAAAAGGGAGAAGGAGGAGGCTGA
>DQVU01000241.1 GCA_015661585.1 Methanothermococcus okinawensis
CAATTTCCTGTTTTTAACTCTCCAGAAATTCTATTAGGAGTTTTTTGATTGTATAAAATATCCCCTACAACCTTTATCCATTCTAAAAAATTCTCTCTAGGATTCAATAATACTCCTTTAAGATGCTCTCCATCAGTTATAAAATTTACAGTGTTGTTATTTTTTAACCCCCTTCCACCTGCCCTTTTTTTCCACTGTCCCTTTGCAATGTATCTCTTTATTTCCTCCTCTTCTCTTAGGCCCATCGCTCTTGAATATTCTCTTAACAGTTCTAAATATCTATTTAATTTATTGTATTCAATTCTACTAAGTATGTACTCTGACCACTCCGATGAAAAAGGACAGATATAACAGCCTATTCGAGTTAAACCTGATCTATATCCTAAATTCATCTCAAGATTTCGTAAATAAATGTATAAAATCACTTCCAGATGATTCCAGTACAGTATAGGTCTTGCATTTATAATAGGAAAGTGTTTAACTTTCTTTGCAATTCTTTGATAAGTGGATCGCCTATCACTCTCTTCAGTCCTCACTCCTTCAAACACTATAATCTTCCTTTTATTGTTATCTAAAAAGTTTCTTATAAAGTTGGTAAAAGGTGCAGTTTTCAAAACAGTGCTACACCATCTATGTATCCTACTAGGTGGTCCAAATTCTCTCCAGAACTCTATTGCAGACTTCGATGGTTTAGTTATATAAAATTTTAATCCTGGATATCGTCTCTCATACTCTTTTTTAGTTTTCTCTATATTCTCATAAGTGTAAGAAATTTCCATTGTAGTGTCTGAAAAAATAACTATCAGATCATCAGGAGATATAACCCTCGTTACAAGATCCAGTACAACCTGTGAATCCTTCCCACCACTGTAGGAGACTGTAAATAGATAACCCTTCTTTTTATAAACTTTGTAGGTATGTTCTATAAAATCTAACGCCTCATTTTCCAATATAAATAGTGCTTCTTTATTCTTTTCAATTAGATCTTTAACATCTATAGGCTCTAAACTTAGACTCTGTCCATTTTCTGTAAGTTCTATCTCAGGTGGTTCAAATATGTTGCCTCCCTTGACTTTTGCTACCAACTCTCCTTTATAGTAGTAGTTTCTTCCAATAGCCCAAAGTAGCGGTTCCTGGACCTTAGGATACTCCCAGAACCTGTTAAAACCTAAAAGATCTAATTCCTCGTAGAAAACTGGACGTGGTGGTTTTATAATTTCATTATCTCCACTATTTACTAGTAAAATACCGTTGGAATCCCTATCCCATTTTATTTTGTACATACTTCTCCCTTATCTGACTTATAACTTATATGATTTATAAATTAAAAATAAAAATTATAATAATTATAATAATATTATTCTCAATTTATAATAAATGACAAAAAGTGCACATATAGATCAATTTATCTATCTTTTCACCTTCCCTAAAAATAAAAAATAAGAGTCTGCCCCACAATACTTTATTATTAATGTGATAACTATGAAGATCTACAACACACTAACAAAGAAAAAAGAAGAGTTTATACCCCTTGAAAAACCTGTAGTTAAGATGTACATCTGTGGCCCCACAGTCTATGACAATGCCCACTTAGGACATGGTAGGACTTACGTAGCCTTTGATCTCATAAGGAGGTACTTAGAACATAGAAACTACATCGTAAGGTTTGTTATGAACTTTACAGATATCGATGACAAGATCATAGATCGTAGTAAGAGGGAGGGAATACCTATAGAGGATCTTACCAACAAATATATAAGATCCTTCCTAGAGGATATGGATAAGTTAAAGGTTAAAGGTGCAGATGTCTATCCCAGGGTTTCAGAGCATATAGATGATATAATCGAGTTTATAGAGGTATTGATAGAAAAAGGATACGCCTATGTATCTAAAGGTGGAGTGTACTTCCATGTTAGGAAGTTTAAAGATTATGGGAAGTTA
>DQVU01000172.1 GCA_015661585.1 Methanothermococcus okinawensis
TTCATTTTTTCTATCTCTTCTTTATTTACATTATCTCTTAATCTTACAATACCGTTGACACCACACATATTTTTATCTCCATAATTTTTATGTTACAATATCTTTAAGTTTTAATTTATATCAGAATTCAATTAAAAAAAATTAGCGATAATTCTATTTCCCATTAAATATTGTAGTTAGGTATATAACATTTTTAAATTAATTTAATAATTAAAATAAAAATAATAAGAATAATAAAAAAGTAAAAATCAGTAAATTTGTCTTTTTCCTAAGCATTTCCAAAATTTTAAAATTCCATTCTTATTTCCTCCTAAGTTATTATTTTATAACTCTAATTCCCATTAAAAAATTCTGATAAAAAAGAAGGTATTAATAAGAAAGATAAACAATCTCTCCTGGATACTCTAAGATACTAAATGGAAGTGGGGCAGATCCTTATCTAACAGATTGCTATTATTAATTTTATTATCTTTTTTATTATTTTTATTATTTAAATCGTTACTTTGATGGGAATTAAGGTTATTTATTTTTTTATCTCTATCCCTTCAGAATTTTATTACATTTTATTATTACATTTTATTATTCCTCTTAAGATTTTTATTATTTATGAATAGTTATCATTATTTTTATTATTCTTCTAATCACAATCTTGTTGGGAACTAAGGTTATCTTATAATAATTTTATGATACTCTCAATGATGATTATGTATAATAGTTTTGTTATAACGATATTCTACTTAATTATTTTATTCCGCATCCAAATATTATAACTTCAAAACCCACTCCCTATTATCTAAAAACCAACTACAGAACCTCCTAAGCCCCTCCTCAATGGATACCTTTGGATCATACCCCAACAACTCTCTACTTTTGCTTATATCGGCATAAGTTACTGGAACCTCCCCCTCCTGCATAGGTAAGAAGTTCTTCTGAGCAGTCCTACCTAAATACCTCTCCAACAACTCTATGAAGTACATTAACTTCACAGGTTTTGAATTCCCAAGGTTGAATATTTCATAACTGAAACTCCTCTCAATGGAGGATATCACCCCATCTATAACATCAGATATATATGTAAAATCTCTCTCCATATTCCCATAATTATATACATCTATAGGCTCCCCTAACAGTATACTCCTTGCAAATTTAAAGTACGCCATATCTGGCCTTCCCCACTCTCCATAAACTGTGAAAAATCTCAACCCCACCATCTCTATACCGTAGAGGTGATGGTAGGTGTATGCCATAAGTTCGTTGGACCTCTTCGTTGCAGCGTAAAGAGATATAGGGTTATCTGTTCTATCTCCCTCACTGAAGGGTATTTTTTTATTACCTCCATAAACTGAAGAGGAAGAGGCATAGACTACTTTATCTATATCGAACCTCCTGGCAAATTCAAAGATGTTCATAGTACCTAAAACGTTGGATCTTTCATAAGCCCAGGGATCTTTTAAGGAGTATCTAACTCCAGCCTGAGCCCCTAAATGGACTATTAGATCGATATCCTTATCTTTTAAACTCTCAACTAACTTGGGATAATCTGAAAAATCCAACCTTAGAAAGGTATAACCCATATACTCTTTTAAAATATTGTTCCTCATCTCTTTCAAAAGAGGATTGTAGTAGTTGTTCATGTTGTCAATGCCTAAGATCTCAATGTCGTCATAACTTTCCAGTATCTCCCTACATAGGTGAAACCCTATAAACCCTGCACTTCCAGTGATTAAGATGTTATTGTATCTCATTTTCTCAA
>DQVU01000214.1 GCA_015661585.1 Methanothermococcus okinawensis
AATATAAGGATGTTATTTTTTTAATTGCTGGAGATGGTCCAGAGAAAGAAAAAATACTTAATACAATTAAGGAGAAAGGTTTAAAAAATGTTAGATTATTAGGGAAGATCCCTGAAGAGGAGAAGTACTATCTTCTTTTAAAGTCTAACCTATATCTTCAATGTTCCGAATATGAAGGATTTGGTATCACCTATATAGAGGCTCTATCTATGGGATTACCAGTTTTAGCCTATAAGAACGATGCTATTTTGGAGATAAAGGAGAAGGTAAAAGATGGAGTATTTGTATTTGACACTATTGAGGAGGGAGTACATCTGATAGAAAGGATAAAAAATAATGAAGTTAAAATCTATAAAGAAGATCTGATGAAAAAAGTTATCTCTCTATACTCCTGGGATGTTGTTGTAGAGAAGTACTATAAAACTTTTCGTGATATTATAAAGGGAAAATATGAATAAGAAGATCTTAGTCCTGTATCAAGATTGGGATGGATGGTTCTTAGATAGGGAGCAATACAAAAAGTTTGAGCATTGGTTTAAGTATAAAGATAAAGCCTACGATAAAAATAACTATTACTATATTCTATCCCTTGGAAGGGAAAATAGGGTATTAAAGTTAGAGGAGAATATAGAGGTAGAAATCATAAAATCTTCTCCAGTTAAGCAGATAATAGATCTGTTTAAATTTAAAAGAAGAGTTACAGAAATTATTGAGGATTTTGAACCAGATTATGTATATGTTCCCTTTCTCTATCTTGCCTCCTCTCTCCCTAATAAAGTTAATAGAAGATATAAAGTTATAGGTTTCTTAAGAGATATTACACCTGAGATGATAAAGGCTAAGGGAGGTATAAGAAGAATAGGGGCTTATGTGTTTTATCTTTTAGATTATCTTGCTATGAAGAGGATCGATATTCTCTTTTACAACTCACCTCATTTAAAAGATTATGCCCTAAGGATGGGATTCAGTAAAAAACTGATATTCGCTCCAAGGGATATAGTAGATAAGGAGTATTTTTCAAGTTCTGTTGTAGATAATTTAAAAGAAAAATTATTAAATAAGTACAATTTAAAAGATAAAAAGATAATTTTAACTATAGGTCGTTTAACTCCAGAGAAAAATATTGAAATGGGAATAAAAACGATGAAACATTTGCCAGAAAATTTTGTTTATTTAGTTGTTGGAGAGGGTTTTTACAGGAATCACTTAGAACGTTTAGTTAGAAGATATGGTGTTGAAGATAGGGTATTTTTCTTAGGTTATATCCCACATCAACGTATCTGGAGCGTCTATAAGTTGGCAGATATTTTTTGGTTGTTGAGTAAAACAAACTTTGAAGGAATACCTAACGTTATCTTAGAGGCATGGTATTCAAAGGTTCCTGTAGTAGTTTCCAACATCCCTGCTTTTAAATGCTTAGTGAGGAATAATGAAACTGGGGTTGTATTGAGAAATTTTGATGAAAGGGAACTTGCAGAAAAAACCATGGAAATTCTGAAGGATGAAGAACTCTATAGAAGACTGGTAACAGGAGGATACGAGGAGATGAAAAGGATAACTTCAAAACATATTGGTGTTAAAGAACTGTTTAAGTAATTTGGTGGAAAT
>DQVU01000040.1 GCA_015661585.1 Methanothermococcus okinawensis
AACAAGAAACTACCTAAGATAGACGTTGGTGCCTGTATAGGTTGTGGGAACTGTGTAGAGTCCTGTCCAACTAAGGTGTTGGAGATTGGAAACTTGAAGGAAGAAACTTTAAGTCTTCCCTGGAACGTTCCAAGGTATAAGAACTATATAATAGACGAGGAGTTATGTGTAAACTGTGGTTCCTGTAGGGTGGTGTGTCCAGTGTATGCCATTGGTTATGATGAAAACACCCATAAAATAGATACTAACAAATGTATCGGATGTAAGAGGTGTGTAGAGGCATGCCCTGTAGTAGATGCTATTAGGATCTACGACGAGAGAGTGCTGAAGGAGAAGTTCGATCTATGTTTTAGGATAAAATTTAACAGGATATTGAAGGAGGAGGAAAGGGGCGAGGTAATCTCGGAGATTCCAAGGATTGTAAAGAGTTTATGTATAAACTGTGAAAACTGTGTAGATGTATGTCCAGGGAGCATAGATTTGAAGAATTACAAGGTTGTAGATTGTATAAAATGTGGTAACTGTATAGAGGTTTGTCCCACAGGTGCAATGAGAATAGGGGAGGTTTCAAGAGTGTCTAAAATAAGAGATAAGTGCTATATTATAGAGGAGGATAAATGTATAGGTTGTAGGATATGCTACAGGGCATGTAATGTAAATGCAATAGATATCTGTTGTGATACAAGGTTACCCTATATAAATCCAGAGAAGTGTGTGAGATGTGGAGTATGCTACAGGGAGTGTCCAGTTGAAGCTATATCCCTAACTGATACGGAGAACTCCCTGAAACTCTACAGAGTTAGAAGGGCACGGGATTACTTTGAGTCTATGGTTATCAAGGATTTAGATGAGATTTCTAAGAAGTACGCTCAGTTAAAAGGTGATCTCTTGGAGTTCTCCCAGAAGGAGGTTGAAAAAACCCTTAGTAAGATAGTGGATGAAAAAATAAAACAGGATGATTCCGATGCTACTAGAGATGATACCTGTTAAGGATATTATCTGTAAGTACTTTGAGGAGGACTCTGTAGAGGTGAGTTTAGAGGATAAGGTGATGAAAAAGAGTATAGTGATAGATCCCAAGAGATGTATATCCTGTGATATCTGTATAGAGGTTTGTCCCTTAAAGGTTATCAGACCTAATACTCCACATCCAGAGATAGATGTTGAGAGGTGTGTCTTCTGTGGTCAATGTGTGGAAGCCTGTCCAGTTGATGCTGTGGAGATAATATACCTTGTTGGAAAGGTTGTAAAGAACTATCTTCTGATATACAGGGTAGGTAGGAATAAGAAACTTGTGTATAATCCTAAGAGATGTATAATGTGTTTAGTGTGTAAGAAAAACTGTCCCTTTGAGGCTATTTATGTGGGGGATGAGAGTATTAAATTTGATATGAAAAAGTGTACCTTATGTGGTCACTGTGGATATCTGTGTCCCTGTGATGCTATAGAGTTTGAGGGGGAGTAGATTTTTAGTTATTTTTTATTTTTTTAATTGATTATAATTATAATAATAATTATAATTAGGTAAGGAGAAATGAAGGGTTTTAAAGGGACTGGATTGTAAGATCCTAGGAAATAGAGAAAATTATTAATAAATAAAAAAATTAGGTATAAAGTACTTTGATAAAGTGTTGGAGATGGATCCGGAGTATGGAGATTCATTGTTAGTTAAAATATTCACCCTTAAGGGAATTCGATAAAATAAACTTCATTACTTTTTTACAAGTTTAAGGAGATCCCTATGAATACTAGAGAAAATACCTTAGAAGAAAGATTCCATACTTTTTTAGATATACTAAGTAGAGATCTAAAGGACATTCCTGCAGTTGAAAGAGTATCTATGGAAAATAGGGATATAGAGGAAAGAGCCTTCAAGGTACTCCTCTCTACCATACTCAGTGCGAGGACAAAGGATGAAGTCACCTTGGAAGTCTCGAAAAGATTGTTCAAAAGGATAAAAACTCCTCAGGATCTAGTGGATATAGAGGAAGAAGAGTTAGAGAAACTTATATATCCAGTAGGTTTCTACAGGACTAAGGCAAGATACCTAAAGAAACTAGGAAAGATGTTAATAGAAGAATTTCAAGGTAAAGTACCAAGGAGGTTAGAGGATCTTATAAAACTACCTGGTGTTGGGAGAAAGACTGGAAACTTAGTAATCACCCTGGCATACAACGACTACGGTATATGTGTAGATACCCATGTCCATAGAATATGTAACAGATGGGAGTACATAGATACTGAGACACCTGAAGATAGTGAGATGGAGTTGAGGAAGAAACTTCCAAGGAGGTACTGGAAGATCATAAACACGCTACTTGTAAACTATGGTAAGAAGGTATGCTCTCCCATTCCAAAGTGTCATCTATGTATAGAAGAGATAAGGGAACTATGTCCTTACTACCATAAGATACAACGTATAGAGGAGGTACTAAAAAAATACAAGTTTAGGAGAGTTCCAAAGAACAGCATCCCAGATAAAAAGGGTACTTACATCCTAAAGATAAAGTTAAAGGAGCCCAGGAATATCAAATATGGGAAAAATACAAAAAGGTTTAAAAAGGGTTATTACTTCTACGTGGGATCTGCCATGGGGGAGAGGAACAACCTGAGGAGAAGGATAGAGAGACATCTAAGAGAGGACAAGAGACTCCACTGGCATATAGATTATCTACTACAGTATGGCACTGTAAAGGAGATATATATCTCAGAGGAGGGTGTAGAGTGTAAGGTGTCCAAGGAGTTAAGTTTCCTTGAGAGTGTGGAGGGTTTTGGATCCTCAGATTGTGGTTGCAGAAGTCACCTCTTCTATCTGAAGATTTAAGTTCCAGTCAAAAGTTAAAGATGTTCCTTTAAGATCCCATTAACTCTCTACAATTTATAGATAAAGCTCTGTTAACAGGAATTTCACCTTTTCTAAGTGTTTAAAGATATTTTAAGTTTTAGTTATGTATATAATTATGATTACTATAAAGAGAAATATATCCTACAGGTAAAAAGTGAAATAATATCTCCTAGGGGTCTGTCCGTCGTGAGTTTTTAGGGTGGAATGTGAGTGAAAGTCCTCCCCTTCAAATCCACCCTCACGACG
>DQVU01000139.1 GCA_015661585.1 Methanothermococcus okinawensis
AGTGATTACATGGAGAAGAAGTTAGTTAGTTTTATAGTTGCAGGGGATCCAAATATAGAGGCTACACTGAGGTTTATGAAGGCTCTAAGTAAGTACTCTGATATAATAGAGTTGGGGGTACCTTTCAGTGATCCCATGGCAGACGGGGAGACGATCCAGAAGGCGAATGTTAGGGCGTTAAAGGGTGGGATGAAGATTTCCAAGGTTTTTGACATTATAAAAGAGTTTAGAAAGTACTCCGATACTCCAGTGGTTGTGATGACATACTATAACCCTGTATTTAACATGGGTGTGGAGAACTTCGTAAGGAGGTTGAAGGAGGTAGGGGGAGATGGTTTAATAGTGGTAGATCTACCTGTGGAGGAGGCGGGGGGTTACCTCTCTATCTGTAGGAGGTACAATATTGGTACAGTGTTCCTTGCAGCTCCAAATACCCCTGAGGATAGATTGAGGGAGATAGATAGGGCATGTACTATGTTTCTCTACTTAGTCTCACTCTACGGTACTACAGGGGTTAGAGAGGAGATATCCACCTTGGCTCTTGACTTTTTAAAGAGGGCTAAGAAGATATGTAAAAATCCTGTATATGTTGGATTTGGAGTATCAAAGAAGGAACATGCTAAGAGGTTTATTGAGGCTGGAGCAGATGGGGTTGTTGTAGGGAGTGCCTACGTGAAGATAATCGAGAAGTACGGTGATTCCGAGGAAACTGTAAAAAAACTGGAAGAGAAGTGTAGGGAGTTGAAAGAGGGGGTTTTAGAGGGAGGTAGGGATAAATAATTACAATAATTAAAAAATTATAAGATAAAAAAATAGAAAAAAGTCATTGAAAAATAAAAATAAAAAATATCAGCACTGAGGAGATAGAGGGAGTTATATCTCTTTTTCTATTTATTCCTTTATTAGGTATATTGAGGAATGAAACTTATTTTTATTTTTTCTTAACTATAATTTTTGATAAAACCAAGTTAAGATGGATGTACATTAATATAGATAATTTTATCTAACTCTTTATGTTATATATATCCAAAATCTTAACGGGAGATAATATGAAACTCTACAGAAAAAAGTTCCACTACGTAGATCCTATAAAGTTATACAGTGTATTAAGGGAGGAGGGAGATTATCCATTTATATTAGAATCTAGGGACAAACATCCATCGAAGGCGAGATATACCTACATCTCTGCAAACCCAGAGTTTATCGTAAAAATTAAAAGGGATACAAGGATAGACAACACCAGGGTATCCAAGGAGAGTAATCCCTTCAAAGGTCTAAAGGAGGTATATTTCAACGAGATAGGGGATAAAGTTCCCTCCAATATCGATACAAATGAGAGATTTATAGGAGGTTTCTTAGGATATATAGCCTACGATGCTGTACATAACTACATTGGAGGAGAGATCGAGGAGGCTTCGGTCTTTGGATACTACAGGAGTCTCTATGTATATGATCATATACTGAATAGATACTACTACCTTACACTAGACAACTCAGAGGAAAATATAAAGAGAGCTGAGAGTATAGTTGATAGGGCAAAAAATACAGATATTCCAGATGAATTAGGAGGTTCAGAAATAGTAAGTTGTGATGCAGGGAGGGGGGAGTATATTGAGATGGTGAAGAGGGCTAAGGAGTACATATACGATGGGGATGCCTTTCAGATAGTCATATCCAGAGAGTACAACCTAAGAAGCGATC
>DQVU01000110.1 GCA_015661585.1 Methanothermococcus okinawensis
CCTCCTATTATATGGGAGTTTCCAACTTTTTCCCTTATCTCACTATAAACCTCGTTAGGATCTAAGTCGGAGGATGCAAATACTATGGTTAAATCAGGTTTTCTACAACCTTCTAAGGCCTCCTCAATAGCTTCAGTGGGATCTGTAGATTGACCTACTCCAACTTCCAGTATTTTTCTCCCCTCTGTTATCATGTTTAAAACCTTATTTTTTTATTTATGTAATTTTTATTAATAATATTTATAAATTTTACATTGATTTATCCCTATATTTAAATTATGTCCAGTTTTCTTAAAATTTCACATACCTTACATACATCAGATGCAGAAGGATTACCACAGTACTTACATACACCTCTCTCCTTTTCGAGGGGTAGATACTTTACCAACCTCTCAAAACCTGCAACAATGGAGTACTTCCTCCCTGGATGTCTCTCCTCTAAGAGATCCAGTATATCTGAGATTTCACTCCTGTAAGATTGGGAAGAGTATGGGCAGGGTTCCCTATGGTATTTAATACCCACAAGATCTGCAAAGAGTTTCACCTCATCCTCTGGGATATACTTTAAAGGTTTGATCCTTTTAACAAACTTAGGATGCTCAATACTTCTTCCCAATATAGCCAATTTTTTAATATCTCCTTCTATGTAATTCATCATTACAGCCTGGGCAACATCATCTAAGTTATGGCCTATTGCCAAGTAGTTACATCCTCTCTCTAAAGCCATGTTGTTCAATATCCTCCTTCTAATTATACCACAGAAGGTACAGGGGTTGGCTGTGATATTTTTCTCCTTAGCTCTTTCTACTATACGATCCAAGGTACATCCTATATAGTCCTCAAAGGTATCAATATAGTAAGGTATATCATACTTCTTACAGAATTCTACCGCTATTTTTATTCCTTTTTTTCTAAATCCTTCTATACCTTCATCTACTATCAACCCAATAACCTCTGAGTTAGGTATTGGAGCGTAGTACTCCCTCAGTAGATAGGCCATTACTAAACTGTCCTTTCCTCCACTTAACCCCATTCCAATTTTAACATTCTGCCTTATTATCTTTTTACCTAGCGTTTTCCTAACCTTCTTTTTTATATACTTTATAAAACATTCCCTGCAGAACCTTAAACCTGAGTGACGCTGGTAGTAGATAGATTCCTCTTCTTTACAGACACTACATACTTCCATCTCTACCCCCTATATGTTTCCTTTATTCAGGAACATCATTTTTTAACAACGTTGCAAATTTTCTATGATAATAGTCATGAAAACTACTTATGCTATAATAGCAATCTTTGAGAATCTCTATAAGATAATAATTTATTATTAAACATCAGTTCCTATTAAAGTAGTGATTAAAAGGATGATAAAAATAACCCAAGTTCCTATTAAAAACGATAAAAATAATTATTTATTATTCTTTTTAACCGCTCTTAATGAGAACTAAGGTAAAAAATAATAAAATAAAAAGAGAGTAAAAAGCCCTAAAAAGTAGAGTTAACAATCTCCCCTAGTATTCAATGTAAGGCAAAGAATAACAACGAGATTTTACTTTTTCACCTGTATTAGTTCTTTATTAGGTATTTAACAATTTAAAAATTTTTTATTTTTTATTGGAGATCCTCGAGGGTTGTTGTTTAGTAAAAATAGGTTTATCCATTTACTATAATATCGGAGTGAGAACTATCTCAATATTATTTATTTGGAGATTAAATTCTTATCCTCCTATCTTCTTCGTTGTATATTATTCCCTTCTCTGTAATAATCCCAGTGATCAACTCAAAGGGGGTTATATCAAATGCGTAGTTGTAGGCTCCCACACCTTCAGGTGCTATCCTCCTTCCATCTATATAGAGTACCTCCCTCTCATCCCTCTTCTCGATTATAACATCATCTATGGAGCTCTCGAAATCAAAGGTGGAAGTTGGAGAAGCCACATAGAAAGGTATATTGTGATACTTGGCGAGTACAGCTAAAGAGTAGGTGCCTATTTTATTGAAAACTGTATAATCCCTTAAAACCCTATCTGCTCCAACTATAACCTTATCTATCATTCCTCTCTTCATCAAAAAACCTGCTGTGCTGTCAGTTATTATTTTTACAGGGATGCCTTCGTATTTTAACTCAAAACTTGTCAATTTTGCTCCCTGTAATCTTGGTCTCGTTTCATCCACTATAACTTTTATATTTTTTCCCTTGTAGTGTGCAAACCTTATGACACTTAGGGCAGTGCCATAAACAGAGGTTGCAAGGGCTCCAGCGTTACAGTGGGTTAGTATAGTATCTCCATCTTCAATAACTCTCTCCCCTATTTCACCTATCCTCTTACATGCCTCTCTATCCTCTTTATGGATAAGTTTAGCTTCACTGAGGATAGATTTATTATTATTGTAAGCCTTCATACACCTATCTAAGGCCCAGAATAGATTTACAGCAGTAGGTCTCGTATTTTTTAACCTATGATAGGCTTTTTCAATATCATCTCCCTTTACCTCTGCAAGTGCCATCCCGTAGGCTGCACTTATCCCTATTGCAGGAGCACCCCTTACAACCATATCCTCAATGGCAAAGGCCACATCTTCGTAGTTATTGCATATGAAGTACTCCAACTTATGGGGCAGTTTTCTCTGATCTATCAATATCAGTTGACTGTTCTCATCGTCCCATGTTATAGGTTTTAAGATATCTTTTTCCATTCTATCCCTTTGATGTTATGATAAGGAGATAGATTTTTCCTAATAATCACTGTATTAATCTTATTATATAAAATACTATCAAACCTGTAGGAAAAAGAATAAACAATTACCATGTCATTTTTAAATTTACATAGGTGGAAAGTAAGATTATTATAATATAATTAATATATTATGTATTAAAAAATTAATAATAAAAAACGTGATACAAGAAGGAAAGTATTAACTTCTGATAGAAATAAGGTATTAAAATATTCATATTTATTGATATTCACAATCGAAAGTTATATATACCACATATTGTGTATTATAGATACTACTAAAATTGAGTAGGTTGCGGTGCAGAGGTAGTCTAGCCTGGTAAGGCGTGGGACTGGAGATCCCATGGGGCTTTGCCCCGCGGGGGTTCAAATCCCCCCCTCTGCGCCATTTTTTTGTTTATTTTTTCTTTTTTATAAACACGACTATTTTTTGGAGGTGCTTATATTGACTCAGGGGGAATTTAGGCATAGATTGAGGATCTCTAAAACAGACATAGATGGAAATGCTCCCTTAGAGTTTGCCCTACAGGCTATTAAAGGTATAGGTAAGGCTATGGCTAAGGCTATAGTTAGAGTTGCGAAATTGGATGGACAGATGCGTGCAGGTTATCTAACTGACGAAGATGTTAAAAGAATAGAGGAAATTTTAAATGATCCTGCAAAACACGGAATCCCATCCTGGATGTTCAACAGAAAGAGAGATCCCTATTCAGGGGAGGATAAACACCTTATAGAGAGTGATTGGATACTTGCAGTCCAACAGGATATAACTACTATGAAGAAAATCAGATGTTATAGAGGAATAAGACACGAGTTAGGATTACCATGTAGAGGTCAGAGAACTAGGAGTACATTTAGAAGAGGTCCTACAGTTGGTGTTAGTAGGAAGAAGAAAAAGTAATGTAAGGTGAAAAGATGGGAGATCCTAGGAGGTTGAAAAAGAAGTACGATACCCCTAACCATCCCTGGATTGGAGAAAGGATTAAAAGGGAGAAAGAACTTTTAAACAAATACGGTCTTGTAAATAAGAGGGAACTTTGGAAGATGGAAACCAGGTTGAGGAAGTTCAGAAGACAGGCTAGGAAGTTGATAAGTGATACCTCTAGACAGGGAGAGAAGGAGGCTCAGCAGTTGTTCAACATCCTAAGAAGATACGGAATATTAGTTAAGGAGAATCCAACGTTAGATGATGTCCTCTCACTGACTGTAGAGGATATACTGGAGAGAAGGTTACAGACTATAGTGTTTAGAAAGGGGCTGGCAAGGACTATAAAGCAGGCCAGACAGTTTATAGTTCATGGACATATCGCCATTAAAGGTAGAAGGGTTACTGCACCTAGTTATTTAGTACCAGTTGACGAGGAGGATCACATTACCTATGCTCCAACTTCTCCGTTAGCCTCCAAGGATCACCCTGAGAGGGTGAAAGTAGTAACTACTGAGGAGGGTAATTAAAAAATAGATAAGGTGGTAAGATGGGTGGAAGATGGGGGGTTGTCCATATCTATGCCTCCTACAACAACACTATAATACACGTTACAGATATAACAGGGGCAGAGACAATAGCTAGGATCTCTGGAGGTATGATTGTAAAGAACCAGAAGGATGAGGCCTCCCCATATGCGGCTATGCAGGCGGCATTTAAAATAGCAGAGATGATAAGGGAGAAAGGTATTGATAAGGTCCATATAAAGGTAAGGGCCCCTGGAGGTAGTGGGCCAAAGAACCCAGGACCTGGAGCTCAGGCGGCAATTAGGGCTTTAGCAAGGGCAGGAATACAGATCGGTAGGATAGAGGATGTAACTCCAATACCCCATGATGGAACTACTCCAAAGAAGAGATACAGATAAAACACTTTTTTGACTTGGTGGTGATCTTGATATCTGATATCCAGAAGGAGAAAACACGAATAGGGGATATCCTCAGATTTAAATTAAAGGGGCCTCTCTCCTTCTCCAACGCCCTAAGGAGGATAATGATATCTGAGATACCTACATATGCCATCGAGTACGTATATATCTATGAAAACACATCCTCTATGTACGACGAATTGATAGCCCATAGGTTGGGACTGATCCCAATAAAGGGGAAACCTCTTAGTGAAGATGAGGTTATTACCTTTGTCCTCAACAGGGAAGGTCCCTGTACAGTATACTCAGGAGATTTAAGATCTGAAAGGGGAGAAGTTGTATTTAAAAATATACCTATTGTTAAATTGAAGGAAGGACAAAGGTTAAAGTTGGAATGTGAAGCTGTGGTAGGTATAGGAAAGATACATGCAAAGTGGCAACCTTGTAACAGCATATACAAACAGATAGGCGAGGATGAGGTTGAATTCTTAGTAGAATCCCATGGTAATATGGAACCAGAGGAAATACTAATTTCATCTATTGAGATATTAAAGAACAAAGCTGAAAAACTTCTAAAGGAGTTGGAAACACTTGAAAGATAAGGTGGGATATATGAGAGAACCTAAGGCAACTAACCCAAGGATCTTGAAATTGATAGAAACACTTAAATTTGAATCCTACAGGACTAAGAGGAAGATCTGGAAGGATTTGGCAAGGAGGTTGTCAAAACCTGCGAGAAGGAGGGCAGAAGTAAATATAAGTAAAATAAATAGATATACAAAAGAGGGAGAGATAGTAGTTGTTCCAGGGAAGGTGTTAGGTGCTGGAAGATTGGACCATAAGGTAACTGTTGCTGCACTCTCCTTCTCAGAAGGTGCTAAAAGGGCTATTGAAGAAGTGGGAGGAAGGTGTATAACTATCGAGGAGTTGGTTAAAGAAAACCCTAAAGGTGTCCAGATAAGGATTATATCATAAAGATTGAAACACAGGTGGAAGGTATGGTAGTTATAGACGCCAAAAATGCAGTGGCTGGGAGGTTGGCATCTTACGCTGCAAAATTGGCCCTTTCTGGAGAAGAGGTATTGATAATAAACGCAGAGAAAGCAATAATAACTGGAAATAGAGATTACATCTTTAAGAAATTTCTCCAAAGAAGACATAGGAAAAGTATAAGCAACCCAAGGAGAATGGGTCCGAAATATCCAAGGAGACCTGATGATATTCTTAGAAGGATGATAAGGGGAATGCTACCATACAAGAAAGCCAAAGGAAGGCAGGCATTTAAGAGGGTTAAGGTTACAGTAGGAACCCCAGAGGGTATAACCCCAGATATCACCTATACCAAGATGCCAAATACCCACAAATTTGTAACTATTGGAGAAATTAGTAGGTTCTTAGGAGCTAAATTTTAAAGAGGTGATCCTGTGAAGATAGTACATACTGTAGGTAAAAGAAAAACTGCCATTGCAAGGGCTACTGTAAGGGAGGGAAAGGGCAGAATTAGGATAAACAAAATACCTATTGAACTCTTTGGACCGAAATATTTAAATATGAAGTTGATGGAACCTATAGTATTGGCAGGTGATGTAATCAACACCATGGACATAGATATTACAGTTAAAGGGGGAGGGGTTGCAGGGCAGATAGATGCAGCGAGAACAGCCTTAGGTAAAGCTATCGTAGAATTTACAGGAAATATGGAGATAAAGAAGAGGTTCTTAGAGTACGACAGGACATTGTTAGTCAGTGATGCAAGGAGAACTGAACCACACAAACCAAGTAGATCTACTAAGGGACCAAGAGCCAAGAGACAGAAATCTTATAGATAAATTTCCTATTATTTTTTGGTGGTACCGTGGTGATGTTTCCTATTAGATGCTTTTCCTGTGGTTCTGTAATATCTGAGGTATATGAGGAGTATCGCTCACGGTTGTTAAAGGGGGAGAACCCTAAGGATATCCTCGATGACTTAGGGATTAAGAAGTACTGTTGTAGGAGGATGTTTATATCCCACAAGATAGATGAAGATGGGAGGGAGTTATTTGACGATATGATGGAACATGAATCCTACTAAGTTTTCATGTGGGACTGTGGGGTAGCCTGGTCTATCCTGCGCGTCTGGGGGGCGCGCGACCCGAGTTCAAATCTCGGCAGTCCCACCATTTTTATTTTTTA
>DQVU01000037.1 GCA_015661585.1 Methanothermococcus okinawensis
CTCAGGCTCCTCCATAATCTCCTTAAGCATGAAGTGCTCATAACCTCCCTTCTCAGCAGTCTCTATATCCCACTCTATGGTGATCTTCTTCCTGTAATTACTAACGTCTTTATCATCTCTCAGGTTGTATATACTGTAGGATACTTTATCCCCTCTTCTTTTAAGAATAACCATATCCCCTTCCTCTAGGGGAATAACCTCCTTCGTCCATTCCAAAAAGGCAGATATATCACTACCTAGGAAACACTCCTCTTTCTTCACACCTAGAAGTAGAGGGTTCTCGTTTCTCACTCCAAGGAGTAGATCTGGGAAGTTCTTATTCAGTATAAGCAGTGCATAGGTACCCTCTAACCTCTTTATAACCTTCTTCACAGCGTTAATGTAATCCTCCTGGGAGATTTGGGATTTACTCAGTTTTCTTATTTCCTCTTCAATTAAATGAGGTATTACCTCAGTATCTGTCTGGGACTTAAAATTATGTCCTTCTTTGATCAGTTCCTCCTTCAACTCTCTGTAGTTTGAAATTATCCCATTATGGACAACTGCTATCTCCCCTTTACAGTCTGTATGAGGGTGGGCGTTCTCCCTTGTTATACTTCCATGGGTTGCCCATCTGGAGTGTCCAATGCCTATCTTTCCATCTACGTCGAGAAAATTCTCATTTTTGGAAACCTCATTTACCTTACCAGCACCTTTTTTTATTATCAATTTATTTCCATCAACAACTCCAATACCACAACTGTCGTATCCCCTATATTCCAACCTCTTTAACCCCTTCAGTAGGATCTCTGAGACTTTTCTATTCCCTAAGTATCCTATTATTCCACACATGATTACACCGTATTAAAAAATAAAAATAATTAATTTTAATTATTTTATTAATATTATTAATATTGTTGTTTTTATATAATACTATATTCCAAGATATTAACACCCTCAAGATTACCACAAAAAATATATATAAACAACAACAAAAAAATACCTCTACAATATGGGCCCGTAGTTTAGCCTGGATAGAATGCGGGGCTTCGGACCCCGTGGTCGAGGGTTCAAATCCCTCCGGGCTCGCCACTATTCTCTTTTTCCCAGGAGGAGATTATCTTTTTTAACACATTTTCCAAGTTCTTCAAGTAAGTGTTGTAATCCTCCTCGTTAACGATCATATAATCAGCTAGGGATATTACATTACCGATGGTAAAACCTAACTCTCTCATATCCCTCTCAACAAAGGCCTCCCATTCCGAGGTATCATCTTCCCTCTTTCTCTTTTTCAACCTCTTAAACCTTGTTTTAGGGGAGGAGTGAATTGCGACAATAGTAAGAGGGTAGTGTTTTCTGAAGTAATCTACCTCGTACATACTTCTTATACCTTCTATAATAACTATATCCTCATCTTTATACTTCTCCTCTATATACTTAAGACAGAAAACTGCTATAGCTTCCTTTCCATATTCTTTTCTTAACTCTACAGCGATATTTCCAACATTTTCTGGTGTTAATTCCAGCCCTCTTTTTAACGTTTCATGGCGAACGATATCCCCCATGGAAACTACCGGGATGTTAAACTTAGGTGCCACCTCGAATATTGCACTCTTACCAGCTCCTGGCATCCCTGCAATACCTATCAACTTCTTCATATTTTCCCATATCTTTCTCTCTTACACAGTACTCAATACCTGAAGTATGGTATTGGAGGTGTTATTTATAATATCTATGGAGGTATCTCTAATACTTAAAGATGTTTCAACCATATAGTATCCTACTATCACTGCTGCAAGGACAACTGTCATCATCAGAATACTAAACTCCAAACTTATTTGTCCATTTTTGGAAAGTAACTTTTTCACTGATAACATAAACCACACCATAAAATTTTATAAATAATTATACTCGTAATAGTTAATATTAAAATTATAAAAAAATTACTTTATAAAAAAGTTAAGAGGTTTAGAATGGAAGAGAACGACACAATAATACTTGGATTAGATGAGGCTGGGAGGGGCCCTGTCTTAGGCCCTATGGTAATAGCACTTGTCAAGGCTAGAGAGAGGGATCTGGAGGAGTTCAACAAATGGGGCCTGAAAGATAGTAAAAAATTGAATAAAAACAAGAGAAATGAACTGTACAATTTAATAGTAAATAGATACGAGGTTAAAACTATTGTCCTTGAGGCAAAAGATATAGATGAGATGATAAAGAGAAGTAATTTAGACAACATAGAAATTGGAATGTTCTCAAAACTGATAAATAAGGTGTTGAGAGAGGAGTACAAGATAGAAAACAGGGGCGATATATGTACTTATTACGATAAGAAGTTTAAGATATACATAGATGCCTGTAGTAATAACGAGAAGGTATTTTTAAATAAGATAAAGTCTAAGTTGATAGTCTATAACAGCAATATCGAAATAATTGCCGAACACAAGGCTGATGATAAGTACAAAATAGTTTCTGCTGCGTCCATTGTAGCAAAGGTTACCAGGGATAGGATAATAGATAATTACAAGAAGATATACGGAGAGATTGGAAGTGGATATCCAAGTGACAGGGTTACTATAAACTATCTGAGAAACTACATCAAGGAACATGGGGAACTACCGGAGATCGCCAGAAAATGCTGGAAAACCTCTCGAGAGATGTTGAGAAGTGTATTAAAAGATAGAGGAGGATCTAAGGATAAGAGATATATCCAGAGAAGGTTGATATAAAGTTTTTATAAAATAATAATTATTAAAATTAGTGGAAAATAGGTTAAAGAGGTAAAATAGGATAAAATTACATAACATACATTTCCAACGTATAAAGTATTTTTTTATATTATTAATTATTTTTTGAATTTATAATTTTATTAATTATTAAATAACTCTTTTTTATCACAATTAAAAAACCTCAACATGGTGAAAACCTTGAGAAAGAAACTTCTTGTAGATGAGAGGGAGAAAAAATACCTACTGAAAAAGGATGTTGAAAGGTTTGGTAACGATTTAGGTGTAGTTGATCTAAAGGATGTAAAAGAGGGAAGTGTATTAAAGTCTCACAAGGGCCATACCTTCTACCTCTTGGAACCTACTATATACGACGTAGTTAAAAAGATGAAGAGGAGGGTAACCACGTTGTTGCCTAAGGATATAGGTATTATCCTCACCTACTGTGGAATAGCAGATGGGGAAACTGTTGTGGAGGCAGGTACTGGATCTGGAGCTCTAACCATCTACCTTGCAAATGCAGTTGGAAAGAGAGGTAAGGTTATCACCTACGAAAAGAGGCCTGAATTTGCTAAGGTGGCAAGGGAGAACTTAGCATCTGTTGGATTGGTGAGAAGGGGACAGAGGATAATAGGATTAGATGAGGACGATATCTTAGAGGATGAGGGAGAGGAAGATGAGGATGGGTTGTACAACGTTGTTCAGAAGATTGGAGATGTTACTCAGGGTATAGAGGAGAGAGATGTAGATGTTGTGGTGTTAGATCTCCCAGATCCCTGGAACGTTGTAGAACATGCAAAAAAAGCCCTGAATAAGGCTAAAGGTAGGATTGCAATATACGTACCTTATATTGAACAGGCAAAGAAAAGTGTAGAGGCTTTAAAAGAGCATGGTTTTATGGAGATAAGGACTGTTGAATGTTTAGTTAGAGATATAGAGATATCAGAGAAAGGTGCCAGGCCCTCTCCAAGGATGATAGGACATACTGGGTATATAGTGGTAGCGAGGGTAAAGCCTGAGGATGGTGATAGAGAATAATTCAAGGGTATGACATTTTTATTAAAGCAAGGGTTTAAAAATAATTATAGCCAGGAAATAACTTTTTAAAATTATAATAAAAATAATGGTAATTAAAAAATAGAGTAAAAATAGTAAAAGATTGATAAATAAAAAAGATAAAAACTTCTAAGAAGAAAGGTTAATTAGATTTAATTATTTAATAACTATTATTTTTTATTCAAGTGTTGTTTAGTATATATTAACATTAAGATTGTTAATACTGGAAATGAAGCAAACAGACACTGAGACATACCTAAACACTGAAAAGGTAAATAAAAAAAGAATTGACGGTAAGACAGGAGGAGAATAGCTCAAGAAGAAGACGTCCTCTATCAGTTAGGAAAATACGAAGAGGTGTTAAGATATTGGAACTTAGATAGAGTATTGGAGATAGATCCAAGAAATAGAGTTTAAATGGTGCCGAGGGAGGGATTTGAACCCTCGACCTCTCGGTTTCCCAGGACCCAAGGAAAAACCTTGGGAACGTCCGTATGAGCCGAGCGCTATAACCAGACTAAGCCACCTCGGCACACCTCCACACATCATTTAAATATCAACATCTTATATATATAATTTTCGGCGAAATGTTTATATATCACTATTTAGTATTAGATAATGCCTATTTTAAGCGGGGGTAGCCGAGCCTGGCCAAAGGCGCTAGGTTGAGGGCCTAGTCCCGTAGGGGTTCAGGGGTTCAAATCCCCTCCCCCGCACTTTTTATACACTCTTTTTAGGTATATTATTATTAAGATAAATATGAGGATGGAGGATATTAGAGTCCCATAGGCACCCCCTATAATACCTATCTTTTTAACAAGTAGATAGTTCAGGATACCGTTTAATATAATTCCAACTAGGAGGATATAGAGAGGTATCCTTCCATACCCTAAACCTTGAAGTGCCGAGGCACATACAGTATATGAACTCATAAAACCTGCCGAAATCGACAGTATCTTTAAAGAGATAACTGCCCTCTCATCCTCCACCCCAAAGAAGATTCTCAAAACCTCTCCTGGAAAGAGAAACATAAGTAGAAGTACTGGTGTTATTAGGGCCAGATTTATAAGAAGTGCTTTTTTTATACTCTTAAAGTCTCCCGTCTTAGCAACCCTTGGCAGTAAAGGTATTCCCACTGCAGAGGCGAAGAGAAAAACCCCTCGGGAGAGTAGGGAGGCGTACCCGTATATACCGTTATCCTGGGCTCCCAAGAGGGACATTATAACTACACTATCTAAATCGTTTAATAGACGGTAGGATGCAGTCCCTAGGGCTATAGGTATGGAGTAGAGGATCACCTCTTTAATTAAATCTCTTTTTTCCACAAAGGTATTACCAATATCCAACTTCTCCATACCTATATATCTCCTCAATAGGTGAAATCCAAAGAAACCTCCAAAGACGTAGGAGAGGGATATAGAGAGTATAGCACCTAAGACACCTAAGCAGGTGGATAGTATCACAACCAAAGGTATTTTAAACAGATACTCCACTATCCAAGTTTTTGAAAGATCCTTTATCTTCAGAAGTCCCTGAAGTACTCCCCTACTCCAGGATATAAAGGAGGATGATATTACTGTAAAGCCTACCACTAAGTAAAGTGATGTATCTATATCCTCATAACCTCCCCCCACGATATACCTTAGGAGGAAGATAGATAGGGCACCAAGGGTAGAAAGTATTACCATCATAAACAAGATAGAGAAGATCCAAGTGTAATCCTTCCCTGAATATTGGGAGATATATCTTGCCATAGATGGAGGCATCCCTGAACAGAAGAGTATGATCACAGTATCCATTAGAGGCATTAATCCCCTCAAGATACCAAAACCTTCTGTACCTAGGATAAGAGCAGTTACAAAGTAAAATAAATAAGCCATGCCCTTGGAGTAGATGTTGGAAAGTATCATATAGGCACTGTCTCTAATGAGATGATCCCTTTTCAATCTTTTAAGGAGGTTTTTTATCATAATTTCCCGTAATAGTATTACTACATTAATTAAAAATAAAGAAAAGATTAAAAGACTTCTCTATATATTACTTTTTCCTGTGTGTTCTTGAATAAGGCTGTATTTGTAAGAGTTTTATAGCCATGAACAAAACTATTTATACTAAACAATGACGATGAAGAACTTTCAATAAAAAATAATGATTACAATAAGAATAATATAAATCAAAAAATAAAATAATAACAGACGGAAAAATAAAATAAGTTCTTATCCTGAACTACACTGTGCACTGTGAAGTAATGCAGATCTCTGTTAATCCCTTTTCTTAGAAGTTTTTATCTCTTTTTTATTTATTTTATAAAATAATAATTATTATTTTTAATCATGAGTTAAAATACATATTTTTTATTACTCAAACTCTATAGTC
>DQVU01000005.1 GCA_015661585.1 Methanothermococcus okinawensis
ATATAAAATCTTACTTTTGCTACAATTTTCATAATTGTTATCTTTTCAAAATATTTATATACTTAAAAATAATTATTATTTAATTATAATAATATTAATAATGTTAATAATAATTGTTAATAATAATAATTATGTTGAGGTGGTTATATGAAAACGTACAAAATTAGAGGGCAAATGTCTTTAGAGTTAATGATGCTAATACTTGTGGTATTATTAGGTACCGTTGTAGTAGGAGTTACTATACCTAATAATTTAGTTAATATAACAAGTGTAGAGGGTACTAAAGAGGTGGTATTTGAGGGGTTTGTAAAAGGAGGAGGTACTCCTGTATCTTTTAGTGGAAATGATAACCCTTCAAACAGTGGTACAACAGAGAACTCTAATGCTGGAGATAATTCTACAGTAATTGTAGACGATAGCACCTCAAATAATAGTACAATAGATAACAATAGTACAGCAGACAATTCTAATACCGAAGATAATTCTACAGTGGTATTGCCAGATTTAGTTCCAGTAGAATTGATAGTACAGTATGAAAATGGTAGTGAAATCACTAAGTGTGGTAGATATAGATATAGACATGGACAAAATGACAACCAAAACACGGGGGAAAACCGCTGTCAGTGTCCTCATAAACATAGACACTGTAAAAATAATCATATAGTCAAAATTATAACAATTATTAAAAATCAAGGAGGTAATATAAGCAATTCATTTTATGTAGCCCTGATGGTAAATAACAAAATCAACCAAACAAAAACCATATTAGATATTGACAGTAACACCTGGATCGTAGAATTTGATGAAATAAAGATATCAACTAATGAATGTGGAGGAAAATGCCACGGATGTGGAAAGGGACATGGATGTGGTAGAAAAAACGGTAAAAATAAAAAGTGTGATAGAGAGGTCAACTACACCTTCACAGTTGTTGTGGATTATTTCAATACAGTGAACGAATCTAATGAAGATAATAATAATATATCAGTAAGTTTAAGTGTAGATGAAAATAACGAAAACAACAATAATAATAATGACACTACCACTACCGGTGGAAATGAGGCTGAGAGCCTAGAATTAAGTTTCAATGGAAAAACTTGGGCAAAGATCACATCTGAGATTATTGAAGGTGGAAAATCGCTACCAGGAAAAAATATAAATATTAATATTCCTGGTAACAAAATAAAGAGATACAATGCAAAGGGGGATATAACTGGAAGTATAAAAGTAAATGGGAATAGTAAATTGTACTTAGGGAATTTATCTAAAATTGGTACTTTGAATATTAGACTAGTTGGAAAGGCTGGAGACGATATAGGAATTACCTTGGGTGTACAGAAAATAGATTATTTGGATATTGGCAAAATTACAGGTAATGTATACCTCGTAACATTAGGTACTAATATTACTACTATGTATGTGGAAGAAATCAGTGGAAAGGGAAAATTAACTTTAAATAATGTGTATATTGAAACATTAAATATAGGTGGAATTAAAGGTAAAAAATCAGAATTAGTAATCAAATACTCTACTATAAATAAAGTAGTTGGTAGCGTTAACTTAAATTCAGAAAATGTGAATATTGTACAATCCTGGGTAAATGGAACGTGGTACGACTAAATGAACATTAACAAACTAAAATTTAAAGATCATCACCGTCCCCTTAAAGGTAGTTTATGCATAAAGTAAAGTGCTAATGCAAGCATCAATATACTCCCTGCCAGGTACATCATCTCTATTGGATTGGAGTAATCTATATCCATCACCCTTTTAAAGAACCCAATGATTAAAACCATTATCACAACTTTTCCAAGTTTGTCCTTAAGTTCATCTAAACTGTGAATTGCTAAGATCTTACTTCTATCGCCCTCCTCCCTATCATCTATCTCACTGATAAAAAGTTCATAGATACCAAAGGAGAATATTAACATAACCACTGCAACTAAGTAGAGGTGCAGTGCACCGATGATTTTCTCAATTAACAACTCATGAAAGTTTAGAGGACGATAACCTTCAAAAAAGAACATATATACTCTTTTGGTGATCATAACAATATCGTAACTACCTACAAGAAAGAGAGAAATACTCCCAACCATTCCAAATATAACGGCCAAGATAGCGATCAGCCTACATTTCCATAGGGTTCCTTCAAAAATAACCTCTAAAATATTTCTCTTTTTCATGACCTCACCTTAATTATACAACAAGAAAATAGATTTTTACATAACATCTTTTATCTTTTTTGGTGATCTATATGGAATCCCAAAAAGACATAAAGATCCTAATAATGGGAGGTACAAAAGACGGAATCGAGATATCCAAAAGGTTAAGGAAGATGGGGTTCTACACCATCATAACTACAAAAACAGACTACGGTAGTAAGTTGGCAGAGAAGTACTCAGATATAGTCATCTCCAGGGAGAGTACAGATAAAACTCTCAAAGATATAGTGAAAGAGTACAACATCTCAATCCTAATTGACGCCACCCATCCCTTTGCAGTTAACGCCTCCAAGAGAGCTATAGATGTTTCAAGGGAATGTAAGATTCCCTATATAAGGTATGAACGCCCACATAGGAGATATAAAGATGCTATATATGTAAGAGACTTTGAGGAGGCCTCGAAGGTTGCCCTGAATATGAGTAAGAAAAACATCCTTTACCTTGGAGGGATTAAAAACTTAAAAACTGTGGTGAAGGTGATAGGAAAAGAGAGGTTGATTGCCAGGGTACTCCCAACTTCAGTACCTGAGGCTCTGAAGTTGCTACCTTCCAAGAATGTAATAGGTATGGAGGGGGTTTTCTCAAAGGGATTGAACAAGTATATCCTCTTAGATTACAACTGCGACGTACTTATTACAAAGGACAGTGGAGATAGTGGGGGGTTGAATGAGAAAGTTTTAGGTGCTAAAGAGGCTAATGCAAAAGTGATAATTGTAGAGCGTCCTAAATTAGATTACCCTCTACTTTTCTACAGTATTGAGGATCTCTTAGAGTGTGTAGAAAACCTCATTTCCTGAGGTTAAACAAAAATCTATTATTAAATGATATTCTACATTGTAGTTGAGATTAGACTAAGAATAATGGAAAAACACCCAGGATTAACATATATAATAATTATAAAAATAATGATCAAAAAAATAATCAATTATAAAAAATAAAAAGAAAATAAAGAAAATAACAGAAAAGAGTAAAAAACTTCTAAGAAAAAGGATTTAACAGAAATTCCATTCTATTTCTCCAGTACTCACTGTACTCCAGGAAATAAGAGCTTATTTTACTTTTCACCTATTATATTCTTTAATTTCTTATTTTTTTTATTTTAATTATTTTTTATTATTATTTTTTATTCAAGATTCTCGAGGTTGTTGTTAATTTAAAAAGTTTGTTCAGGAGTATAATAAAAATTAAAAATAAAAAGGTAGATGCTTTTACCTATTAATAACAGGAGATAGATTCCCAATAATATAATAGTTTAACCCTGTAGAAGATAGTGATTTTAAACTCTCTCTTCGCAATATTAGGACTTTACCCTTTTAGGGTATGAGAAGATTGGATTATAAGAGATAGTATATACTACCTTAATCCCCACCAAGGTTATAGTTAAAAAAATATTAAAAAATAATGATAATATAAAATAATAACTATAAAAAATAATTATACTACTCCTGAATATTGGGGGAGGATGA
>DQVU01000132.1 GCA_015661585.1 Methanothermococcus okinawensis
GTACCACTGGAGAACGTTGTTGTCATGAGTTCAACACACATTGCACTAATGATGCCTTTAAACGACGATGGATCTGTGATATCTTCAATAAAGGGGATTATGTGGGGTGGTAGATACAAATGGTACTTTGAGGAGATAAACAGGAGTCTTGGAAATGGATCGATAATAGATGTTGGTTCAACTTACAGTCCAGACTGGGATAAAATAGTAAATATCTCTCCTCAGGTGATATTTGTATATCCAGGATACAGTGGAGATGCAATAATTGAAAAGTGTAAAGAGTTAGGTATAACCTATGTTGCAAATGCCGAATACTTAGAACCAACCTATCTTGCAAGATGTGAATGGGTAAAGATGTTTGCAGCATTCTACAACAAGGAGGATGCTGCCAAGAGATACTTTACAAGAGTTGAGAAGAGGTCCTTCAATGTTAAAAGGAAAACCTATAACTGTGATCCAAACGTGTTAGTTGCCTGGGGTAAAAACTACCCAAAGTGGGGAGGTACTTACGTACCTAAGGCCCAATCCTACGTTGCCAAGGGAATAATGGACTTCTGCCATGCATCTTATATATTTAGTGACTATCCCGGTACAGGTAGTGCAAAGATAGACTATGAAACCTTTGCAGAGAGGGCAAAAAACGCAGATGTATGGGTAGTACCATCAACAACCATCTGGTTAAGTACATTTAAGGAGAGTCATCCTGGATACGAAGAATTCAAAGCTGTGAAAAACGGCAGATTGTTCTGTATAAGCGATGACTACTGGCAACTTGGACTGATGAAAACCGACGAGGTTCTTATGGATCTGGGAACTATAATACATCCTGAGGCATTCCAAGGAAGAACCACCCACTTCTTCCTAAGATACAACCCAGATACAAATACTGCAGAACCTTACAGTATAGACTAATTTAATCTTTATATTAAATAACGATCAGGTGATTGGGAATGAAGTGGAGGTTTTTATTAATACCAATTTTGGTGATGTCACTGGTTGGTGTCTGTTATGGAGAAGAGATCATAGTGGAGCTTGTACCTAGTAGTGTGGAAGTAGAGGTTGGAGATACTTTTAATTTAAGTTTAATTGTAAAGAATGTACCTAAGGATGAGAAGTGTGCAGGTTTTGAAACCAAAATATACTATGACCCATATATCTTAGATTTAACTAACATACAATTGAGTGATGTTGGAAAGTACGCGACTTTAAAAAATATAGACCCCTCCTCTGGATACATATCCTTAGTGTGGTTCTCTGATCCACCCTACGGTAGCTTCCCCTTGGCCACTCTATCCTTCAAGGTGTTAAAGCCTGGGGAAACAAATATAACCCTGGATGGTGTGGTAGTGTCTGATGAGAATGGATATGGATATAGATGTGTATTGGCCTCTCCAGTAACAGTAACGGCTATAATTAAACCTAATCTTCTAATAACAAACCTCTCCATGGGCACTCCTCTGTACAGGATAAACACTCCGATAAATGTAACTGTAATAAACACCGGTTATGTGGATGCTAATAGATCTTTCTCTGTAGACCTATATGCAGATGCCAGTAAGATAGGATCTATAATTGTAGATGGGTTGAATGTAGGAAAAAGTAAAACCTTAACCTTCAACTGGACCCCTAAAGATGTTAAACCATATACCTTAGTAGTAGTTGTAGATCCAGAAAATGTAGTGCCTGAAGAGAACGAGGAGGACAACAAGATTGTAAAGACTGTTAAAGTACTACCAATAACCACCTACGTCAAACTGTACAAAATCTTCCAAAATAATAGTACTATAAAGGCAGTGATAGATGTTTCAAATATCCCAGAGGAAAGACCTGTTGGAGGGTATGATATATACATCAGATTAGAAAATCTTTCAGTAACAGATGTTACTTCACCAGGTATATATAGTTGGGATCTATATGATAATACATTATTTATAACAGGTTTCAACGTCTCTAAATCTGGAAAATTCTCAATAGTTAACATCACCTTCACTGTAACTGATACAACATACTCAATGATACTATATAAAGTAGTCCTTTCAGATACTGACGGTTACCCATTCCAAAAAGTGATTTTAGAGAACGAAATTCCTATAGGAAAAGATATTAAATCAGAAAAAATAAGGGATTTTCTATTTAGAACAAAACTCATTGTAGGTTCAGAGATAGATGCCAGCCTCTCTACAACAGATTTAAATACTTTTGTACTAATCAACAGATTCTTAGATATAGATGAAGATTGTATCTTAATAGGAGGTCCAGTAGTAAATCCAGTTGTGAAAAAATACTTAGAGATCTTTCCAGTAAGGGTAACTAACGAATATCCAGGGAAGCACAGAGGGGTAATAGAAAAGATAAAGATCAACGGCCACACAGTAATCCTACTGGCAGGTTCAGACAGATGGGGTACAAAGGCTGCAGTAGAGTACTTCAAAACCTTGGAGGATCTCCCAGATGAGCCTATCTTCGTAGAGTGGAGGAATGGAGTTGCAGTTAGGATAGGGAGACCTTAATTGATTTTTTTTATTTTTTAATATTTTAAATTCCCATTACTATTTAACTATAAAATTAAGACTTTTCAACTAGATCTCTTCTTTTAACTCTTTTGTAGATCTCATTCAAAAACTGTTAAATACTAAAATAAACAGATAAATCTTTTTCCTGGATACTGGAAGGGTGTAATGGATTTTCTCCTAACAGAGATCAGTATTACAAATTCTTTAAGGTATGTAGAATAAATCTAAATTCCATTATTTTTTTCAGTTAATCTCAACAACAACTAATAGAAAACCATTATAATTATTATTAGATAAGAGCTGTGAGATCAAAAAAATAACAAAAAAGAAATATAATTAATCATAATGACAGGATGTGATAGAAATTAGGATAATCTTATTCTATATTAATACCTCTTCTAATAGAAGCCTCAGTCTTTGGTAGATTCACAATAAGAAGCCCATTTTCATATTTAGCACTTGCAGCATCCTCCTTTACAGTTGCAGGTAATTTTATTATCCTGTAAACCTCCTCATCCTCAGGTATCTCAGAGTAGATAACCCTCTCAGATTCGGTTACCATCAAGGGTGCCCTCTTGGCCCTAATTTCTAAGGTATCTCCAATGGCATTTAATACAATATCCTCCTTATTTACTCCAGGAAGCATAGCAATAACTTTTATATTGTTATCCCCTTCTATCAATGTAATGGGCATGTATCCTTTACCTGAGATCTCCAACCCCGTGGAGGTTATAGTTCTTCTGGTGGAGAGACCCATCATAGGAGTCATGAACATTTCGGCCATCAATTTTTCTATCTCTGCGAATGGATCTCTTCCAAACATATCTTTCACCTCTTTCTGTTCTTACATAAATTATTCCTCCGTAGTTCTATATAAACCTTTTGATGTAGTGCTAAATACAATCACAAACAGTGGTATTGAAATTTTTAAAGGTGATAATATCAAGAGAACTAAAATAATTGAATTTCTAGAGAAATCTATAATTCATCCTGTTTTTATTGTAACTGTGGGGCATTTGGCGATATTCTTACTAGCTATTCCTTACTATTCCTCTTTTGAATACACCTCATTAATAAAGATTTTTCTACTGGTTTCCCTCTTTATAATCTCCTATTCAATACCTTTTTTTATAGATAAAAAAATATATCAGTATTTCAATAGGATAAAAATACTCAATATCCAATTAAAAACACTACTCCCTGTAGTATATGGTGTAATACTGTCTATCCTGATGTTCCATGGAGTGTTCACAATTACACACTCCTATTTACTGTCTCTCCTCTACCCTATCTTAGTATTGATAATATCAAATCTCTATGTCATCCAGAAGTTTGTAGGGAATGGTGTCATAAAAAACCCTTCCACAGTACTTGGGGTATTCAAACAGATGGATAATATACTATTTACGGTGGGTATTCTATCCTTTATAGCATTGACGGTGAAATACGGTACTCTACCGATATTGGATTACAACCTTAGAATAGCTATCTCTAATGATCCCCTACGACTCATTTCTACTGGGGCCCTTGTATATGGAGGTATGTGTAATACCTTCTACTTTACAGTAGCCTTTGTACTTCTTCTACTTCTGGGATATAAGGCAGGAATATTGATACTTTGCATCTCTTTTTTACTATATAGATATAGTCTAAGGAAGATATCCATTATAGAGATAGTTGTTTCACTGTTGGGATTGATGGTAGTACTAGCAGTTATGAGTAAGGTTATACTACTATCCTCTGGACAGAAATGGAGTATTGGTGTCCTCGAAATCCTGTCCTATAGAGCCTACTTCGATATTACAGTATTGGAAAAGGTAATAAACTCCCAGATACACACACTAGGTAAGGTTATATTAAACCCAAATGGTGAAAAACTCATTGGAGAGTTACTCTTTGGTTATTCCCACAACTTTACATCAACGATGTTTGGACCCATATACTTAGATTTTGGTATCTACGGGTTGGTATTTGCAATCCTTCTCGGTTTATTCAGTAGATCGATATACATGGGAGATAGGAGGATATACTGTATATACGCAGCTATACTTCTGTCTATGTGTGAAATAGGTATTAACTACGGATTTTTGATAGTTCTCTTTATTATGCTCTATGTAAATTCCATTCTCTCCTTAGGGTGGCTTAGGAGGTAACTATTCTTACTCCAGCTCCTCTTACTCCAGTTCCTATCAAAAATTTTTATAAAAAATTAAATAATTATTATAAAAACAATAAAGTAAAAAATGAAAAATAAACATATACTAAAACAACAATCATCGAGGAGATCTTGAATAAAAAATAAAATAAAATTGTTAAACATCTAATAAAGAGTTAATACGGGTGAAAGAGTATTTTGCTATTTTTATTCTTGTTATATTAATTTACTCTTTTAATTTTAATTATTAAAAATTTAATTATAGTTCAAAAAGTTATGTGCTTGACTATTTTTATAGTTAATATTATTTCCTTATTTTTTAATCACCAATTTAATGGAAACATAAGGTAGTAAGACTAACCTGAAAAGAACGATTTATTCAATTATTATGGACTCTACAACTGTCGATCCTGTTTAATTCTTTGTAATTTCTCCTTAAAAACCTCATAACAGAGATCTAAAACTTCTCTTATAACTTCATCTTTACTTCTACCTTTATCGTACTTTGCATTTAGCCCTGCAGCTTCTCTATGCCCCCCGCCCTCTCCTCCTAACCTCTTAGCTATCTCCTCCATCACCTCCCCCATATGTATCCTCTTAGATAGGGATTTTCTACACCTCCCACTTACCCTTATCTCCCCCTCCCTCTTCCTTACCGCCACCACAAAGGACACATCTGCACCAATAGATACGATAGTCTTTGCACAGGATGCCTCATAGGAACTTACATAGGACAGTGCTACAATGTGTCCATCAACTTCCCTTAACTCCATCCTACTACAGGCCTTTAAATGTGCCATCCTTTTACTCTCATCCATCTCCTGGGTTAAAAGACTGAGAATTCTCTGAAAGTTAATACCTTTTATAAGCCAGGCTATTATCTGGAATGTTTCTTCCCTTGCAAGTTTCAGATGCTTGGTATCATAGAGAATCCCACAGAGTAGAGCTATCCTAATCTCCTTTGGAGGATATATTCCCATCTCCCTGAATATCTGAGAGACTATCTCACAGGTGGAGGTAGTTCCCTCATCTACGATAGAGAGAGTACAGAGATCTAAGAGATCTGTCTTTTTATGATGATCTATCATCACTAAAATAGAATTCTTTAACTCCTGGGTATTCACCTTTACCTGGTTTAAATTAGATGTATCTACAAAGAATACTACATCTAACAACTTAGGATACTGAACAATTTCTAAATCCTCTCCAATTTCCTCAAGTATATTTTTTGACAACTTACTTATAGAATCCGCTGATATTTTGAGGTTTTTGTCTTCCCCTTTGTTCAAAACATCTGCAAGGTACTTTAAGGCAACTGCAGCCCCAACTGCATCTGGATCTGCATTGTGATGGCATAGAAATAGTATATTTCTATTCTCCTGAAGTATCTTTTTTAGATGAAGTACATCCTCACTTTTTAACTTTACCATATTAACACCAGTTTTTATAGTCAGACAAATAATTTTTAAACTAAAATTATAAAATAAAATTATAAAAAGGTAAAAATAAAAAATAAAAAAATCCTAAGAAGAATGGTTAACGGAGATTCATAGTGTTCAGAATGTTTTCAAAAGATGAGGCAGAATTTATTCTTTACCTCTGTTTTTCCTTATTGAGTATTTAGCAATTTTTCAAATACAACTGTTGATATTACAATAGGATTTTCTATCTTTATCTTAGTGTTCAGGAAAGATCCTGAGATATTTAATACTTTTACTTATTTTTTAATTTTTATTTATAATGATTATCATTTTTAATTATTTTTAATCACTACTTTGATGGGAACTAGGTCTATTATTATTTTTATCGAGACTCTCAGTAGTTGTTTAGTATAAATAGTATGTTCGTGACTACAAATATCTTAAAAAGATTATTAACTATGTTCGAATTCCCAATGTTTTTGATGATTAACTGTAAAACACTTTAAAATTAATTTTAATATTATGAAAATTATTTTTAATTCTTTAAATTGGATTTTAAGGGATAATACAACTTATTCAAAAACTTTATATATTATTAACATAATTTATAATGATTTATAATGATAAATTTTTATCCCTTGGTGATTTTAATGGATATTGATGAACTACTTAAACTAATGAAGAAGGTAAATAGGATAAAAATAGACAATATCGAAATAACGGCAGACGAGATAATTATAAACATTCCCACCTTATCCCCCATCTCCATACCACAAACTCCTCCAATAAGAGAGGGTATTAAGAGGATAGTATCACCTGGAGAACCTAAGATAGAGATACCTGAGGTAGATTGGAGTCCTCCAGTGGAAAAGTACAAGGGGTATATAAGGGAGGTGCAACTTGGTAGGTCTAAGTCTGAGGGAGGTAGGGGTAAGGTGATAAAGATAGGTGGGCAGAGGGCACTTTACAGGTTCGAGGAGGTTCAACCAAATCCTCCAGTGGTAACATTCGATATATTCGATATGCCCATGCCTGGACTACCCAAACCTGTTAGGGAGTACTTCCAGGATGTAATGGAGGATCCTGTCGAGTGGGCTAAAAAGTGTGTAAAGGAGTTCAACGCAGATATGGTAACTATCCACCATATATCAACAGATCCAAAGATCAA
>DQVU01000043.1 GCA_015661585.1 Methanothermococcus okinawensis
ACTACGATAACTAATAATTCTAATGCTATTAATACTTTTTTAATTCTAAAATGCTTATTTTCAAATATTAAAAGATTTACAACTATTCCAGCAGAGCCTTCAGATGTTCAATACACCTGTCTATATCGTCAATACTCTTATTCTGCATCTCTATCATCTTTATACCTTTTATTTTTCTTAACTTATCCCTGTAATCTCCAAAGGGTATCCTACCTTTCCCTATACATAGGTGTTCATCGAGATCTCCGTTGTTGTCATGTATATGGACATGGGCTATTTTCTCTATAATCTCTTTATCCAGGAAACTCTCTATATTTCTATTTAAGAAGGCGTGACCTATATCGAAGGTTATCCCTATATCCCCCAAATGTTCAAGGATCTCCTTAGTGGGTTCCCTGAACATAAACATACTGTAAGAGGGCATATTCTCAATGGTGATCTTAGTACTGTACTCCTCCTGGATTCTGTTCAACTCCTTCAAGGTTTTTATAAGGGATTCTAAGGCTATACTGTAATCGTCTTTAAATACACAGTAACCAGGATGGAGTACAAGAATACTACTATCTACCTTACTGGCAACCTGTAGGATATCTCTGACAAGATCTAAACTTGCCTGTCTTATCTTCTCCCTAAAGGAGGAAAGATTTAGATCTGTCAGTGGACAGTGGAGTGTGTATTTTAAGTTGTAGGAATCTACTACCTCTATGTTCTCCTTCTTCATAATATTTAAATTACCGTCACATAATAACTCAACATACTTCACCTTACCCTCTAAGAAGTTTAAAGCATTGGAAAGGCTCTTTTTAGAGTCTAAAAATACACTACAGGATACTCCAATCCTCATGGTTTCACAAGGATTTGTTTATGAGCCACTTCCTCTCTCGTTAAAGTAAATCTTTATACATTATAAGTTAATCTTTAACCATTTTCACTATAACTATTTATATATCAAACTATACTAAATATACTACTGTGGAAAGGTTTGATAACTATAAAATGATTGAAGTCAAAAAATAAGAAAATTCCAAAATTATTATAATGCATAAAGAGTAAATCTCGTCGTTATTCTCTATATTTCAGGGAAAAGATGATATAGGCAGTGATTTTTACCCTATTTTTTATTTTTTATTTATCGTCATTATTTCATTTTTTATTATTACTACTTAAAATGTTATACCCATTCCCCTCAAAAATCTTATAAAAAAAATTAAATTTTTAAATATAAACTAGATATCTCTTCTCTACTCCTGAACATTTGGAGGAAGAGAGATTCTCCAAATATCTCCTAACCTTATACCTTTACAGAAATATTCGTCTTATCCAGTATTCAGGAAAGGTCCTGAGGTATAACCCTAGTTCCCATCAAAAATAGTGATTAAAAGAATATTTTATTTTTTTATTTTAAAACCTTTTTTATTTTTTATTCCTTTTTTATTAATTACTTTTTATGGGATTTTTATTATTTTTATTATAATAATTTTAATCACTAATTTGATAGAAATTATGGTAATGTTATGTATCTGAATAGATAACATAGGGATATATATGAACATCCTCATGCCTACCATCTTTCACCCCTACAGTGGAGGAATAGCCTATCATGTAGATAACATAATAAGACACCTGGTGAACCTCTCACCATATAATTTTCATATTCTTAACTACAGCTTTCAAGGTGAATTAAAGGAAGAACCTCCTAATACCAAGGTGCATAAGGTAAAGTATATCAGAGGAGTAAGGGGGCCAACCTACGCCTGTAAAGGATACTTACTGGGAAAAAACATAATAAAAAAATATAATATTGAGATTATTCACAGTCATTACGCATTTCCCCAGGGTTTCTTAGGGGCACTTCTCAGTAGGAGGTACAAGATACCTCATGTATTAACACTCCATGGCAGTGATGTGTTGATGCTCTCTAAGCATCCCATTGGTAGGTTGCTCTTCAAGTATGCTCTCAAATACTGTGATAAGATAATCTGTGTAAGTAGATACTTAAAGGAACAACTTCCTAAGGAGTATCAGGATAAAAGTGAGGTGATATACAACGGGGTAGATTTCAAGAGATTCTATGATGCAGGTATAGACGAGGATTACGGCCTTTTTGTAGGATCTTTTATACCTCAGAAGGGATTGTATACGTTAATTGAGGCTATTAAGGATATAGACTTTAACTTTAAATTTATAGGAGATGGCCCACTCTTCAGGGATGTTAAAGAGTATATAGAGAGAAAAGATATTAAAAATATCGAACTCTTAGGGAAAAAGGATCAACGGGAGGTTGCCCAGTACCTTAGAAGGTGTAGTTTTTTAGTACTTCCCTCTACCTCTGAAGGTCTCGGTATGATAATATTAGAGGCTATGGCCTCGGGGAAGTGTGTAGTAGGTTCCAAGGTAGGAGGTATCCCAGAGTTGATCCTTGACAACTACAACGGTTTTCTCTTTGAGGCTAACAACATAAAGATGTTAAGGGAGAGGATAGAAATGTTGGTAAATGATAAGGATCTGAGAAGGAGGTTAGGTAGAAATGGGAAGGTGTTCTCACGGAGATTTTCCTGGAAAGTGGTTGCCAAGAGATTGGATACTATCTACAGGGAATTAAAGGAAAGTTTTCATATCCATTAATGAATAAGAATAAAAATTATACTACCTGTAGAAAAATAGATGGAAGGGATAAAACAGGAGGAGAGAGTTAATAAGGGGATTATAAAGTACAGTTATATCCACTTTTTGAGATAATTAACCTACCTTATCATCCCCCTCTCCTTCTGCCATTTCCTTCTCTCTCCCAATATACACCTATCACCTCTATTTCCCCCAACTGGATTCTGTGGGGTACCTAAGCAGTTCATACATCTGGCCATAATACTAGCCCCCAATGCAAGGCCATCCTCGACGAATACTATATTATCCTCAGGTTTGTCCCATATACCTAAATCATTTAATCTCTCTAATATCAACCTAGGTTTGTCCCCAGTTATCCCAGCCCTTCCAGTTATTCCAATGGCACTTTTATCACTTATAAGGCCCATATCTCTTGCCAATTCTATAAGCCTCTCAGTTATCTTTGCAGATACTACATCCAAGGTGTAGAGTAGAGTTGGAATGTTACTCTCCTCTAAGATCCCCCTTCCAATCTCTTCCAACTTAGGTAGGTCACTTCCATTCTCCCCTACATCACAACCTATGAGGGTTGTCCCTGCCCTTTCTGCACTTTCTGGATTTACAGGCACAGTTCCAAACCTATCTACATTTTTAGGAACCTCACAGATCCTTATATACTTATGTATCTCCTCTCCATACTCCTCTGCAAGTTCTCTATTTACTTTACCTCCCCTATTTTTTATATCCAGTACTGCACCCTTATCCTTACTTACCAACCCACTACCTCTAACTATACTGTCTGCAATGGCACCCGCAAGGCCACAGAGGTTGCCGATAACATGGGCGTAGGGCTTACTGTCATCTGTTATCCTACCTGCAAGTGTTGTACCGAAGTCTATACTCATGCATGGATTTCTGAA
>DQVU01000085.1 GCA_015661585.1 Methanothermococcus okinawensis
CTTTATTTTTATTTCTGGTTTTAATTATTCTTATTATGATCATTATTTTTTATTGAAAGTTCTTCATCGTCATTGTTTAGTATAAATAGTTTTGTTCATAACTATAATAATTATAATAAAATAAAAAAACAAGGAAAAGGTTTTAAAAATAAAAAACTCCTATCTACCTCGAATATAGATTTTAAAAAGATAAACAGGTGATTCACTTTCCACTCCCGAATATTGGAAGAAGAGAAGATTCTTATAACAGGATTCTATTAATAATTACAGCCATGAACAAAAAAATAATAAGATAAAGAATCAACAAAAAAGAGGCAAAAAACTACTGAAGAAATGAATTAACAGAAATTCTATCCTCCTTCTTCAGTACTAGGTGTTTTTGTCTATATTTATTTTTTATTTAGGTATTAACGTTTTAATATTTCTATTTTTTATTTTAATTATTTTTTATTATTATTTTTTTATTTTTTATTGGAGATCCTCGATGGTTGTTATTTAGTTTAATTAATTTTGTTCAGGATTATATATTATTTAAGGTAATTGTTAATATAAGTATCATAAAAACAAAAAAACATCAAAATAGAAAAATTCCAATTATTATCAGGTATATCTATTATCAAAATAAAAACATGGTGAAGAGATGGTAAAGTTAATGATAGCATTAGATGTAACAGATGAAAACAAAGCCTTAGAGATCTCCAAAGAAGTTTCCCAATACGTTGATGCCATCAAGATAGGTTATCCCCTAGTACTATCATCCCATTTAAGTATAGTAGATAAAATAAAAAAGATTACAAAAAAGGAGATTGTATGTGATTTTAAGTTGGCAGACATACCATCTACAAATGAGAAGATAGCATCTCTAACATTTAAATATGCAGATGGAATTATATGCCATGGATTCCTTGGAGAGGATAGTATAAGGGCGGTGCAGGAGGTGGCCAAAAAATACAGTGAATATAAGAAGGTAATAATGGTTACAGAGATGTCCCACAGGGGAGCACTTCAGTTTATACAGCCAGTTGCAGATGAGTTGGCGAGGATGGCGAAGAGGTTGAAGGTGGATGGTGTAGTGGCACCTTCTACAAGGCCCGAGAGGTTAAAAACTATAAAGGATATTGTAGGGGATATACCTATATTATCTCCAGGGATAGGAGCACAGGGAGGAGATTTAAATAAGGTACTGAATATTTTAGATGAGGATGATTATATAATTATAGGGAGGGATATATACGAGAGTGAAAACCCAGGTAGGAGGGCACAGTACTACTATAACATATTGAAAGATTCAAGGTGATATGATGGAAGAGAAGATAAAAAGTATCAACAACAGTGTTATTTTGAAGTCTATGAAAGATGTCTTTGAGAGCGAAATTGTTGAGTTGGAGAGGGAGTTAAAGGAACTTTATGGGAAGTACAACATAAAAAGTAGTAGAGAGATGGAACTGATAAAGTGTAGAGATGAGGAGATGGAGAGGGATTTTAACAGGATGTTGGAGATAGAGGATAACTTGGAGAAGTTGAGAAAATGCTTAAGGGATCTCAATCTCAAGACAATTTAAGGATGGGAAGATGAAAGTTGTTATAACAAGGCCTTTAGAGGAAGGTAGGAAGTTTGCCAAGTTATTAGAGGAGGTAGGTACATTTGAACCTGTACTTCTACCTACATTAGAGATAGTATATAGAGATGTACCTGTAGACATAGGAGAATACCAGTGGATAGTATTTACAAGTCCAAGGGGCGTGAGAGGTTTATTTAGAAATTTGGATGAGAGAGGATTGAAGGAGATTAAGGATAAAAAGATAGGTGCAATAGGAAAGGAAACTGCAAAAGAGTTTAAGAAGATATTCAAGAGGGATGTGGATATAGTGCCTGATAAATACACTGCCGAGGATCTCTTGGAGGTGTTAAAAGAGGTAGTTGGGGATGAGAAGGTTTTAATTCCTACCACTCCAGCAACAAGGGATGTACTTTCAAGGCACCTACGGGGAGATGTTGTGTATGTATATTACTCCAAGGAGCCAGAGGATTTAAGGTATAGAATTAAGATGTTAAAAAGTGAGTTGTTGGAGGGGGAAGATAAGACAGTATTTACCTTTACAAGTGGTTTAACAGTTAGAAATTTTTTTAAAAACATAGATAAAGAATTTTTGGAGAAGCTTAGGGATCACTACATAGTGTCTATAGGCCCTATCACCAACAGGGTTGTGGAGAGTTATGGATTTAAGGGATACATACCTAAGGAATATACTGTTAGAGGTATGATCGAGGTTATTAAATCCCTGAGGTGATAGTATGAAAATAGGTATCCTCTCAGACACCCACGACTACCTGCCTAATATAAGGAGGGCTATAGAGATATTCAACAGGGAGAAGGTGGATATGCTGATACACTGTGGTGATTTTGTCTCCCTCTTCGTTATAAAAGAGTTTAAAAATTTTAAGGGTAAGATATTAGCAACCTACGGCAACAACGATGGAGAGAGGACAAAACTTAAGGAATGGTTAAAGGAGTTAAATCCCGAAAATGAGATAGACGACTATTTAACATTTAAGGCAGATTCTTTAAAGTTCTTCGTTCTACATGGTACAAACAGTGAGGTGTTAGATGCAGTTATAAGATCTAGGAAGTACGATGTTGTAATATACGGCCATACCCATAAGAGGGTGCTTAAGGAGGAGAATGGAGTGCTGGTGATAAACCCGGGGGAGTGCTGTGGCTATTTAACTGGTACCGCCACTGCTGGTGTGTTGAATACTGAAACTAAGGAATACAGGGAGTTTATACTGTAAATGATACTATATCAAAAACTTTAATAATTAAAAATAATAAGTAAAAGATTAACAAAAAAAAAGGATTAGCAAAGATCCTGTATTACTTCTCCAGTACATAGTGTAGCCTAGGAGATAAGAGTTTATTTTACTTTTTTACCTGTTATTTAAATGAATATTGGAGAAGGGGTGATTTTCTGAACATC
>DQVU01000007.1 GCA_015661585.1 Methanothermococcus okinawensis
CATTGATAATTATTAAAAAATAAAAAATCTCAAAACTGTTAAATATTTAATAAGGAGAAAAAGTGATAGAAAAGTAAAATCTTGTTATAATCTTTGAAACACCCTGAGTACTAGGGAAGCGGGGTGGATTTTTGTTTATCCTTCTTTTTAGGGAATTTTTTAATCTTTTATTTTATTATTTTTTGATTTTTATCATAATTATCATTTTTTGTTGTAGTTTAGTTACCTGTCCAGTTAGAGGATCCTCCCATTCCTCCAACAATTATTTTTAAATAGTTATCACTCCAAATAATATAGTTTTAATAATAAATTAACAACTTCAAGGGGATAACTATGAAAGAGAACAAAAAAATCATAAAATTACTTCACATCTTAAAACATACAGAGGAACACTTAGAGGAATTAATAAAATACATCGAGGAGTGTAATTACAACTCTGAACCCTATACAATAATATACAACAAGTTAAAAGAGGAAAATGATAAATTAAGGGAGAAACTTAAAGGTTAAGATATCACTCTATCTATCATATCCATCTCCAAAGCCAACCTGATCTCCCTTGCTATCCTCTGACCCATACTTAGAGGCTCTCCATGGTAGAGGAAGGAGTAAGGACTTCCGTTCATAAAGGAGTTTGTTCCTCCATCTATCCTTGCACTCATCTCAAATACTATTAACTCCAAGTTTTCATTACATAGTGTCTGGAGACAGAAGGGCCCTATCATACCAGGGGGTACTATCTCCTTGGATTTTGCCACCAACTTATCCCCCATCTCAAAGACTTGGGGGAGGAGACTCTCCCTGATAACCACTGGGATATTACCTGTAATTACATAGGAGGGCTCTATATCTAACTCCAACTGATCCCTTGCTGGGATCCTAACTAACCCGTCTATATTGCTCTCATACCTACGATCTATACCCATCAGTTCCACTGTATCCTTAAGGGGGGAGTAGAAGTAGTGGAGACAGAAGTTCGTCCCAACAACGTACTCCTCTATATGAGCATTCTCCACATCTTCCTGGGAGATTATCCCCTTTTCCTTTAGTGTATTTATCTTTCTCCAGAATTCCTCCTTAGATGTACAGATGAAATATCCCCTTCCACCCCTTGCCCCTGGGAATTTAACTATTACAGGAGCATCTATCTCCTCTGGATTGTTGTATTTCCTTGGAACCCTTAAACCACTCTCCCTTAGGAGTTTCCCCTCGAGATCTCTCTGAGATTCCCATCTAAGTATCTTTCTATTTCCAAAGATAGGTACCTGAAACTCCTCCTCCACCTTATCCAATCCACAGTATGCGATAAAGGAACCATGAGGTATCACTACAGCATTCATCTCCCTTAACTTCTCCTGTATCTCCTCCTTGGAGATATCTGAAAACCTATCCACGTATATAAACCTATCTGCTACTTTAAATCTCTTATAGGGAATATCTCTGTCCTTAGTAGTGATTACAACGGTGGAAAAACCCTCCAACTTAGCACCCTTGAGTATATGGAGGGAGGTATGACTCCCTAAGGTAGCTATCGTGATTTCATCTCTGTTGTATTTGTCGAATATCTCTAATACCTCCTCCTTAGAGATTACCATTTTTTCACCCACGGAATATCGATCTTTGATAAAATTTTTCAGTATTCAGAAACATCAAGATAGATATAGGTAATGAGATTTCTACTTCCTTTTATTTTTAGCAGTTTTTTGTTTTTTAATTTTTATTATTTTAATAATTATTATCGATATCATTAATAATTTTAAATTATTGTCTTTTATTCTCTCCTGATGTAGATAGTCTCTGTTGGGAAAGCCATCTCTATACCTTCCCTGTCAAATGCCTCCTTGATTTTAAG
>DQVU01000112.1 GCA_015661585.1 Methanothermococcus okinawensis
GCTCCAGATCTGGTGGAGAAGGTTGGAGAGGCTTTGAAGTTGTTAGGGGTTAAGAGAGCCCTTGTAGTCCATGGGGATGGTCTCGACGAGTTGGATCCAAGAGGTCCCTCAAAGGTATGTGAGGTTGTAAGGAATAAAATTGAGACCTATACTCTATCTCCCGAGGATTTTGGATTGGAGAGGACGAAGATAGTGCCATGTGGTAGCCCTGAGGAGAGTGCAGAGAGGATAATTAAGGTATTCTCTGGTAAGAGGAACGAGGATAGAAACTTTATAGTACTGAATGCATCTGCAGCTCTCTACACCTGTGGGATGGCATCAGATTATCCAGAGGCTGTGGAGATGGTAAATAATGTAATAGACAGTGAGGAGGTGTTGGAGAAGTTGGAAAAGATAAAGAGATATTCAGAGAAGTTGAAATAAAGTAAATTTAGATTCCATCAAAGTAATATCTATAACTAAAAAACCTGGTTCTCATTAAAAATCCTTATAAAAAATTAATATATATAAAAATAATGAAGATAAAAAATAAAAAAGAAAGTATAAACAGAGAGATGTCACTACTCCTCAATATTTGGAGGAAAGGAGATTCTCTAGATACCTTCTAACTACTGTTGGATATTCTTTATACCATCTCGGAATTCCTACCTTTATCTCAGTGTTCAGGAAACATCTGGAGGTATAGATATAGTTAATGATCTCACTTCTTTTTGTTATTTTATTACATTTTAATTGAGATTTTTATTATAATTTTTTAATCACTACTTGATGGGAACTAAGGTTTTATAATTATTTTATCAGGATTTTTCGATAGTAACTGAAATTTACTAATTTCCTATTTCATAACCCTTTTACAATCTCAGCAACCTTCCTCTTTAAAATATCTAAGTTGATATCCTTTTCTGTGGATATCTTAACAACATCCTTAATACCTTTTTCCCTTAAAAACCTCTCCACCTTCTCTAAGTTCCCCCTGTATTCACTTTCATCTATATCTATCTTATTTATAGCAACTATTATAGGTACATCGAATGTCTCTATAACCTCATTCAATAGATTCAGTTGCTCATCGATGGGATAGCCGCAGTATTCGGTAGGATCTATTACATAGATTATCCCATCTGCAAGGTAGTTAAGGGCTACAACTGCATGGAGTTCTATATCGTTCCTTTCGTAGATAGGTCTATCAAGTATACCAGGTGTATCTATAAATTGAATACCGTAGTGAGAATATCCAACATTGAGCCCCTTAGTTGTAAAGGGATAGGAGTTTACCTCAGGTTCTGCATCTGTCAACTTCCTTAGAAGTGAGGATTTTCCAACGTTGGGATAACCTGCTATTACTACAGTTGGTACATCCTTGACAGTTGGGATATTCTTCAGTTTTTCCCTCGCTACTGCAATACAGGCTAAATTTGGGTATATCTGTTTAAGTATAGAGGAAACCCTGCCGAAGAACTCCCTCCTTATTTTTGAGGCCTCCTGTGGAGTCTTTGCTCTCCTTATCTTTCTACTGTAGGTACTTCCAAGTTTTCTAACCAACTCAGAAGCCCAATGTACAGCACCAAGGGACTTCTTAAATTCATCACTGTCTATCAAGATCTCCAATATCTCTCTGTAGAAGGGATTTAAATTATCTATGGAAGGCGTCTTCTTTACTATATTCAATAGGTAATCTGCTATAACAGAAGTTGCAGTTCTTACCTTCTGCTCCTCTATAATCCTTGACTTGTACAAACTGAGGCCTATTGTAGACTTTCTAAGTTTATCTGCAGCTTTTTCCGCCCTATTGTAGGCCTTGTTCATAAGTTCCTCTGGAAAGAGTATGGTAGGGATCTTTTTAAATGGATTGTCTTCCTTTCTCTTTCCCATATTTTCACCAGATAGTTATTTAAAACACTTAATCTCTTTTTTATTAAAAACCTTAGTTCCATCAACGTGATAGTTTAAAAACAATAAATAATATAAATATATAAATAAAAAAGTATAAACAGATGTATCCACTCCTGAACATTGGAGAGGGACAACCCTCTGAATCTCTTATAACTGTTGATATTACAATAAAATTTCTATCTTTCTCTTAGTATCCCATAAACACCCTGAAATATTTAATAGTTTTTCTTATTTTTATTGATTATTTTCTTAGGATTTTTTATTATTTTTTATTATAACTATTCTTTTTAATCACTACTTGATGGAACTAAGGTTTATTAAAATTATTATAAAACAGAATTACTATAATTGATAGAGATTAAGGACTTTTTTAAAGATCTCTCATTCTCTTCTAAGTGGGTGGTTGTCAAGTCGTTTTTAGGTTTAACTACAAGGTAGGATCTTACTTTCTACCTCCAGTACTCAGAAACGTTAGAGAGAGGATTTTTACCTTTATCTGTTTGTCCCTTTTAGATGTTTAACAACCTTAGAAATTTTTCTAATTTTGTAATAATATTTTTATTGAATTCTGGCATTGTTGTTTAGAGTATAAAAGTTTTGTTCAAGATTAAATTATTGACAACTTGTCGTTGTACCTTCCTTAACGAGAGTTTTTACTGATATCTTAAAAAATTATTTTAATAGTATTATTTTATAACCTTATAACACTTTTAACCTTAAAAAGTATAAAATACACTGCTATCTATAAAACCTCAAGTACCTATGGGGAGATAGTATGGATATCAAGAAGGTAATAATGCCTATAGTGGGCCTTGTACTCTGGGAACTTTTGGCCATATGGTTGAACAACCCTGTAGTACTTCCTCCAGTGGAGAACGTGATCAAAATTTTAATAAATCCTCAGATAACTCTCCTTGGAACAGGTACTTTAGTTGAAAATACCTTAGTGAGTATAAAGAGAGTACTTTCAGGGTTTATTGTGGCAGGTGTTGTTGGAATACCCTTGGGAATATTCATGGGTTATTTCTCAACAGTTATGGATCTCTTTGACACCGTTATAGAACTTCTGAGACCAATACCTCCCCTTGCATGGGTACCACTGGCTCTTGCATGGTTTGGTATAGGAGAGACTTCTATGTTGTTTATAATATTTATAGGAGCCTTTTTTCCCATACTACTTAACACCATTGCAGGGGTGAAGGGTGTTCCCAAAATACTTATAGAGACTGCTCAAACCCTTGGAGCCAGGGAGAAGGACATACTATTAAAGGTGGTTATACCTGCATCCTCTCCAAATATACTAACTGGGTTGAGGATAGGGGCAGGTATAGCCTGGATGTGTGTTGTAGCAGCGGAGATGCTCCCAGGAAGTAGTGCAGGCTTAGGATATCTCATCATGTACGCCTACTCTCTAAGTAGGATGGATGTAGTTGTTGCATCTATGGTAATAATTGGTATAATAGGACTTACCTTAGACAGAGGACTGAGATATATAGAAGATAGATACTTTAGATGGAGATATCTAATAAAATAAGGTGTTCCTATGGAGAATATACTGGAAATTAGGAATGTGAGTAAAAAGTTTGTAAGTAAGAAGAAGGAGATCCTGGCAGTAGATAACATTACTTTTAACGTCAAGTACAACGAATTTCTATCTATCGTCGGTCCCAGTGGATGTGGTAAATCCACACTCTTGAGGATGATTGCAGGGCTTGAGAAACCTACCTCTGGAGAAATCCTCATGGAAGGTAGGAGAATTGAGGGGCCTGGAGCAGAGAGAGGTTTGGTGTTTCAACAATATACCTTACTACCTTGGAGAAATGTATTGGACAACGTTGCATTTGGGCTGGAAATTAGAGGTATGCCTAAGAAAGAGAGATACGAGATTGCCAAGAGGTTCATCAAGATGATAGGGTTGGAGGGGTTTGAAGAGGCCTACCCCTATGAACTCAGTGGAGGGATGCAGCAGAGGGTGGCTATTGCAAGGACTTTGGCTAACGACCCTAAGATAGTACTCATGGATGAACCCTTTGGAGCCCTAGATACCCAGACTAGGACTATACTCCAACATGAACTTCTAAGGATATGGGAAAAGGAGAAAAAGACGGTTATATTCGTCACCCACAGTGTAGATGAGGCTATCTACCTCTCAGATAGAGTTATAGTGATGACTGCAAGACCTGGAAGGATAAAGGATATCATCCCTATAGATCTGGAGAGACCGAGGAAAAGGGATACCTTGGAGTTCATAGAGTACAGGAGAAGGATAGTAAATATATTAAAGGATGAGGTACTTAAATCATATAATATGTATAATTATTCAAAAGATGTATAAAAATGGGATAGGATGTTGAGAGGGAAAGACGCCACATTGGCTGCTATTATTGAAACAATACTCAACGAGGAACCTGAAACCCAGGAAGAGATAGCAAAAAAGTTAAACATAAGTAGAAGGTACGTTGCAAAGTTGTTAAAGCCCTTGATAGATGAAAAGATAGTTATGCATCCCTACGTGGTGGATATAGAGAAGTTGTCGAAGTTGGAGATATACCACAGTATAGAAAAACCTATATCTCATACTATAGATCTACTGGATAAGATGGGTAATAACGTACTGTACAACTTAGATAAGGTCCACAACGCACTGAAGACAAGAAACATAGAAAATGCAAAGAGTGTTATATTTCAAGATTACACTCTCAACAAGTTAGAGGAGGAGGTCAATATTACCCTTAAGATGGGCAATCTCAAGTATCTACCCTCTAAACAGACTGCACTCCTATCTAAGATAGCCTCTAATATTGAGAGATGTGGAGATTACCTGTCAAACATTGCAGAGGAGATTACAAAGGGTTTATATATAAAAGAGTATCTCTATGAGGACATCGATGAGATATTTAATATAACTAAGAGGATGTTCTCCATCGCCATGGATATGGTGAGAAATGGTAATGCCTCTTTTGAGATATATGACTTAGAGGAGGAACTCCATAAGAAATTAGAAAAAATCATGAAAGTTCTATCTGAGAGGGAGAAATGTGAAACAAAAAATATAAATTACTATATTCAATTTGGAATGTTCCTGAAGGATATCGAGAGATTTGGAGATAGGTGTATAAAGATATTTGAAACAGGGAGGGAATTCCATCATGGACTATTGGAGGAAGGTTCAAGAAATAGATAATACCTGGTGTATTGTCATGGTGAACGTTGAGAGGATCAGTTTATCATTTCCTAAGTTTCTTTTGAAAGAGATAGATGAAGTAGTAAAAAAGAAAGGATACTCCAGTAGGAGTGAACTTATAAGGGATGCTGTTAGAAAGTATATCTTAGAGAGTAACCAACTGGGTAAAAGAGATCTAATTAATGCCATTATTATAGTGGTATATAATCCAACAAAAAACTCCATGGAAGAGATGAGTAGAGCCTATTTTGAACACAACAGTATAGTGAAGTCTATAAATCAGTCCTATATTAGAACATCCTGTGGATGTAATAAAAAGGTTGAAGTATTTATTGTAGAAGGTAATTCAGAGGAGGTTTCTAAATTTTACAGTAAATTATCTAACTTAGATGGAAAGGTTTACGACAAGATAATAGTATTTTAAGGGTTGTATTTTAAACTGATATTATAAAAATTATTATAATAACCTTAATACCCATTTAAAGTAATAATAAAAATAATAAAAAAGACTGAGAAATATTAAAATATAGTATTAATAATAGCAACCTATTAGGAAGGATCTACTCCACTTCCATAGTATCTTAGAGCATCCCAGGAGATTATCTTTTATTCTAATTTTAATACCTTCTTCTTATACTTTTATTTTTTATAGATTATTGTTATTCTTATCAGAATTTTTTGATGGGAATTAGGGTTTTATTTTTTATTGGATAATTATTATAGTCGAGAATATGACGTTTTAAACTTATAATCAAAATAATAATAATTATAATAAAAAATAAATAAAACAAAAAAATAACAGAAAAAAGACAGAAAACTTCTAAGAAGAAGGATTAACAGAAATCCCGCCCTACCTCCCCAGTACTTACTACAGTCTAGGAAAATAAGGAGTTTATTTTATTTTTTACCTATATTTTTAGGTATTAACAGTTTTAGGATTTTTATTTTTTAATTTAATTTTTATTATTTTTATAATATATTATAATTATTATTTTATTTAAGATTCTCAGGGATTCTACTTCTGTAGTATTACTATTTTTATAATAATTATTACTATTTATGCCATAATCCCCTTAAAAGAGGATTAATTTTTATGTATAAAGTTTAATGAGAGTTATCAAAAATTTTTTTATATCACAATATCACTAATAACACTGTTGAAAAAAGTAAAAAGGTGTATAAAATGAAATATGAGAAAAGGCCTACAAAGATGTTCTGCTACCAGTGTCAGGAGACTGCAAGGAATACAGGTTGTACAGTTGTAGGTGTATGTGGTAAGAAGGATAAGGTGGCCAATCTTCAAGATCTTCTAGTATATACTATAAAAGGGTTAGCCTATGTGTGTGAAAAGGTAGGTAGATCCACTGAGGAGATCGATAGATA
>DQVU01000180.1 GCA_015661585.1 Methanothermococcus okinawensis
AGTGCTGAGGAGCAGAATGGAGTTGTTGAGGAGGTTAGTAAAGCTATTGATGAACTTGCCAAGATATCTGAAGAGGTTTCTGAGAATGTAAGTAAATTTAAAGTATAATTTGTGTTTATATAACCTTTCCTCTCACTTTGTTTATATCAAATTTTGCAGTCTCTGCAACTGTCATTACTGCGATTACTCCAGCCTGTACAGGATCAGTCACTACTAAATCTACCACCTTAGGAACACTACCAAACATCTTTAAGGAAATGACGTAAATACCAGTTCTCTCCTTAAGTCTTTTTATAGCCTCAGTTATCTTTCCACCCATAAGAGATCCTGCAAGAACTAACAGTCCTACCCTCGGAAGTTTTTCTACTGAGAGTACAGCATTGGCTATATTCTCCTCTCCAACTATAGGTATAGTATCTATACTTATCCTCTCCCCCCGAATGTTGTGTCTGTCTGCTTCTATTATAGCCCCTAGGGCAACCTGGGAAACCTGGGCGCCCCCTCCTATTATTATTATTCTCTTTCCAAAGATCTTTTTGAGGGTGGAATGTATCTCCACCTCTATTATTCCATCTAAACTCTTTAAGGTATTTATGAGATTGTCCTCATCTTCTATATTCTCTATCTCCATGTAGATCAATCCAGTATTATCATTCCTTATAAACTGTTGTGTATAGGTTATATTACCTCCTAACTTTGAGATGGTACCTGTTACTCTATGCAAGATACCTACCTTGTTATATGCTATCAACGTTAACCCTATTTCCATACTTTTACCATTTTATTTTTTAATTTTTAATATTTATTATTATAAATATAAACATAGATATGTAAAGATAAAATAATTATTAGGTGTAGATGTTATGGTTGTACATGTTATAGAAGGAAACTTAATTAAAATAGTTGAAGATGAAGATGTAGATAAAATACTAAAGGAATTAAAGAACTTTACCGGCTATATTAAACTTTCGATAAAGAAAGATAGAGGTTTTGAAGAGGGATATATATTTTTGAAGAATGGGGCTGTTATCGGTTACTACTACAACAACAACAATACAGAGGCTTTTGGAGATAGAGCCGTAGAGCACATAGAAGATATGAAGAAGGAGAAATCTCTTATAGAGGTATATGAATATACCTTAGAGAAGTTAAATACTATGATGGACGTATATAAAGAAATATTTTTAAAAGAAGTAGAAATTCCTAAAAAAGAAGGGGAAAGTACGGAATTTGAAGAAGATCTCCATTATTACAACTTGGTTCTAAGGATACCTGAAGGTAAGCCTTTGAAGGTAAATGTAGGAAAGAATTATAAGGATTATCTGAAAGGATATACACTGGTGGAGATATTTAAAAAGGATGGAGGAGAATACAAAAAGGGATATGTGATATATAAAGATAAAACACCTATACTGTCTGCCTATGAGAGCAACAACAAAGTTCTATTTGGTAAAGATGCATGTCTCATGATCAAAAAACTTTTAACATATCAAGATATAGTGGTAGATATCTTTGAGTACAACGAGGATAAGGTAGAAGTACTTATAGAATACTATCCACAGATGGTATTGATAGATGTTGAATCCTTGAGGGAGGATGAAAAAGTTATTCAAGATGAGATGGAAGATATAAAAGAAGGAATAAATGAAGAGATTGTTCTCAATAAGGAAGAACTTTTAAAGAAACTTAACGTTACACTACCAGATGAGGAATCTATTGAGAATCTCATTAAAAGTACTTTTGAGCCATCCTCTGAAGAACTGGAGAGTATCAAAAAGGACTTAGAAGAAAAAATATATTCCTATTTAGAGAATCGGAGGGATATAGAAAGTTTTAATGTAGGTATGGATGTATATTACAATGGGAGATACCATTGTACCTGTAATATAAAAATAAAACCTAAGTCTATATTTAAACTTATACTCTACCGTGGAAGATTGTTTAAAAATATAGATGCAGAAAAAATTAAAAAAGATATTGAATATATAATATCCCAGTATGTTATAGACATAAATCCAAAGGTAAATGTTGAGATAGTGTAAAAACAGGTGCTATTATGGATCTAATATTTTTAATATTTCTATTTCTTATATTTTTTTTGATAGGTTTAGTATTTGTAATGTTGGGATGGTATATATATATCACTGAAAAAGAAAAGGAGCGGTTGTTAGAAAAGGAGAAACTTGAAGATGAAATTGTTAACAGCCTATTGGAGTTAAAGAAATATACCACCGAAAGTATAAATATCAGCGATGAAAAGTTATCAGATAAGTTCGATCTCATAGAAGTTGCTTTGGAGAATGACGTAAGTAGTATAACTATAACCTCTGAAGAGGGTCTTCCTATCGTATCTACAATTAGAGATCCTGAGGAGGTATCTGCAAAGTACAGTGCCCTGTTTCAACATACTCATAAGCTGTCAAAGGATAAACCTAAGAGAATGTCTATTAAATTTGAGGATTACTATATCCATATAATCCCTATCTTCAAGAACGATATTAATCTCTACGTCATAGTTAGATCTAACTTTGAGTTAGATCCTGTAAATGAGAAAAAGTTAATAAAAGATACTCTCAAAGTTTTAGAGGATTACATACCTAATTAGGGCAGATGATGAAGTTGTCCCCGGCTGATAGGGGATGAGAAACTTTTAAAATCTGATGCCTAATAAAAAAATAAAAAAAAGGATTATATTATACTCTCTCCCCAAAGGCAAACCTATCCTTAACTGCAGTTATTTTAACTGTAAGTGTCTCCCCTTTGGTAGTATTTGGGACAAAGATAACAAACCCCTCTACTCTTGCTATTCCATCTCCCCCCCTTCCCATATCCTCAATTGTTACCTTATATTCCTTTCCCTCAACTACAGGAATTTTTCTGTTATTTCTCTGTCTATTAAAGGACATTCTATTCACCATATTTCATACAATATTCAACTCCGTTCTCTCCTTAAGGTTTATAAGTAAGATCTTAAGGAGTTCTCCCATTCCATCTGTTTTATTAACCAGATGTCATCAGGAGCTTTCAGGGGGAACGGAACTCCCCACATTTAAATGAATCGTTTTAGGCTTCTAAGATGTTTTTATCAACTGTAATTTTCATCCTATAAAAACCTATCTATCGTTTAGAATTTAAAACGATTATTCCCTAACAGGTCCCACATCTTCAAACCCCTGTCTCAACCCCTTACCAGCGTTTTTCTCTAAGAACTTCCTGTTGAAAAGTAGGTAATATACATTCTCGGCATGCTCTTCTGCTCTCCTCTTTGCGAGCCATTCCAACTCTCTCTCATCCTTAGCCTCATCCTCATGGACAAATACCTCTATAATATGTTTGTTAGTCATAAGTTGAGCCATCATAATCCCCTGGGAAGCCTCATGGGCACATATTTTATCCTTTTCCTCCTTTCCAGGCATCCCAAGGGCCATTACAATCTCACATTTCTCCTCCTCAATAAGTTTTTTACAGGCCACAGGTAAATCCTTTATCCCAGGTACTGTATATCTAACTATCTTTATCTTAGGTGTCAACTCCTTAAGTTTTTTTATCGCAGCAGATGCCATATCTACCCTTGCAAAGGTAGTATCGGCAATACCCACCCTTACAGTCATAATACCACCTGTTACCCTCTCCTCTCTAAGTAGTAGTTTATAATATCCTCCCCACTGAGAAATACCAAGTTGTGCCTCTCTGCATACCTCTTAGCCTCACTCTTATCCAGGGCGTAGCCGTCCTCCCCCATCATCTCACATATTGTGGTGATTGGCGTCATATTTGCCAACTCTGCAAGGGCGACTGTCATCTCTGTATGACCTCTCCTATTTCTAACAAGACCTTCTGCAGCCCTTAAAAGAATAACATGTCCTGGGGATCTGAACTCTTTACCAAAGTCGTTAAACCTCCTCTCCCTACAGAGATCTGCAAGTTTTCTTATGGTAAATGCCCTATCCCTATCTGTGATACCAGTAAATGTCTTTCTATGGTTTATAGTGATGGAGAAGGAGGACTTCTCGTCGTAGGGAATATCAGAAGGGTAGAGTTCCCTCAGCAATGGGTATCTCTTTGAGGCCTCAAGGAGTACATCTACCATAAAGGGAATACCTATGGAGTTGCAGATCTGGGGATGTACTGCAGTACATATAAGGCCCCCACCGTCTTTTCTCATAGTTTTTATATGTTCAGGTGTTATCTTTTCCGAGGCTACCACCATATCAGTTTCTCCCTCTCTATCGTCGCTGTCGTAGATAAGTACTATCTTCCCACTTCTTAAACTGTTGATAGCCTTTTTTATTAACTCCATTTACTCACCAGGGTTTTTGTTATTTTTTATTATTTTTATATTTAAAATAGTTGGACATAATAACATCTTAAATTTATAACAATAATTAATGATAATTAAAAATAATATATTATACTTAGTATCTACATCTATGACACTCGAGACTAAGATCTCAGCATTTTCTCTCCTTCTATTCTTTTTAGGAACTTTAATAAGTACAGTTATTTTATTGAAATTTTCGATGGTTGTTATTATAAATGTTTTGTTTGAAACTATATATTTTAGACCCTAATTTTCATCACAGATATAATTAAAAATTATTATTATAATAATAAATTAAAAAATCTTGGAGAGATGAGAGAATAAACTGAGAAAACTTAACAGATAAATGTCTTTATATTCTGTTTCACAATTCATGTTATCGAATGATTTAAGAGGTAAGAAAAATTAATACATACAGTTTCTTGATTATATAATTAAAAATCCAATAGTTCCTCGTTATTATATTTTATCTTTTTGATTTTCAAAAAAAATCTAACACTTAAAAAGGGTTTAGCTGTTAGGTTTTAATTTTTATCGTTAATTGACGATAGACTAAAGTTATAATTACTATAAATTGAGATAACTATAAATTAAGATATTAAAACTGGGATATTTATGAGGGTTAAAAATAACTTTCAAGGCATTTTTACTGTTAACAATGTTGGAAATGGAGACAACTACAGAGATAGTAACAGAAGTGAAGAGAAATATCTTGTTATTATAGTGGATATGGACGATGATGTGGGCAGGAAGGCCAATATTAAAACTCCAGTACTCGGTAGATCTGACTGTATAAACGCTGCTATTAGACTGGGACTGGCAGATCCAGGTGATACTGATGTAAATTCAATACTTGGAGGTGTAAAACTATATGACGATCTAAAAAGGGAAGAAAAGGATGTAGAGTTGGCACTGATATCTGGTTATAAAAATGTAGAATCTAAGGAGTGTGCCAAAAAAATAAAGGAACAGTTGGATTTTCTCCTCTATCTCTATGAACCTACATTTGTATATTTTGTATCTGATGGTAAAGAAGATGAATTGATATTAAAGTATTTGGAGAGCAAGGATGTATTTGTATGGAAAAAAAGGATAGTTGTAAAACAGAGTGAGTCCTTAGAATCTACTTACTACTTAATTCAAGAGTTCCTCAAAAAGACGATGTCACAGTATCTACCTTTTATATTTACCTCCATAGGATTTGCTATGGTTATCTATGCTATATTTGCAGATCTTGGATGGAGAATCATTGTTGGTATAGTGGGATTATATATCCTCTCAGAAGGCTCGGGTTTAATTAAAGATCTAAAGAGATCCCTTAAAGAGGGGAAAAAGAGTTTTGAATTTAGAAGACTTACACCTATGGGTAATATTATAGCTGTACTTATAATAACGATAGGTGCCCTTTACTCCTACAGTATGGCCCATACCAGGGATCTTGTCAATTTTGTGGGAATATTTCTCCACTATTTTACAGATCTGTTTGTACTCAGTATATTTATAATTTTAGTGGCGCATTCTATAGACGATATAATCTATTCCAGTAGGGATGTTTTAGATATATTAAAGAGATTTCTCTTTGGAATCGTGATTTTGTTTATACTTAGAGAGATTCTACTTAAGTTTTCAAACCTCCTATGTGGAAGGACACAGTTCATAGAACTTATAGTATCTATTATATTATATACCTTAATAACTGGTATTCTATTTGTAGTACTCTTTTACACCAGGAGTAGGAAAAGATATAGATAATTTGAGATATTGGGATAGACATGTTAAAGATCTTGGGATATAGGGACGAGGATATAATCAAAATAGATTTGGAAGATTTAGAAAATTACAGAAACTATATACTGATATGGATAGATTGTTATGCCCCCTCAGATGAGGAACTTTTAAAACTCTCTAAGAAAATAGGTATCGGTGTAGATGAACTGAGAGTAGGTTTAGATGAACAGGAAGTTCCAAGGGTTGAAGAGGAGGAAGATTACTACTTAATTATCTACAAGGCACCTCTCTTTGAGGAGGATGTTACCACCACATCCTTTGGAATATTTATAAAGGACAACATAGTATTAACCATCCATACTGATAAGATAAAATCCATAGGAAAGATATACAGTTTACTGAAATCTAAAAAACCAAAGACACTCCTAGGTAAGGGAGTGGGTTTTTTTCTCTATGTACTTTTAAATCAGATCACTTTAAACTACTCAAGGATCTTGTTGAACTTAGAAGATAAGTTGGACAGATTAGAGTACGCCCTAATCAACGGAGGTAAGAATGTGACAGAGGAGATTCTACAACTGAGAAAAACCCTAGTATACTTCCACAAGGCTTTAGTATCTAACAAGGATGTTCTATCTATATTAAAGAGAAAGTACCTTCCAATTACTACTCAGGAGGATAGGGAACATTTGGAGGATCTGTACTACGATACACTCCAGTTGTTAGACATGGAGACTACATATAGAGAATTGCTGGTCTCAATGATGGATATGGGCCTCTCCTTAGAAAACATAAGGATGAATCAAATAATGAAGATACTAACTATGGTTACTACTGTGTTTGCAGTCCCTGTCTGGATAACTGGAGTATTTGGTATGAACTTCAAGTATATGCCTCTGATAGATAGCCCCTACGGATTTTGGATGGTTATGGGAGTAAGTCTAATCACGGTAGTTATACTTATGTATGTATTCATAAAGGAAGGGTGGTTATAGGATGAAGGAAATTGTTATCTGGCCAGTTTATATAGATAGAGAGAGGAGTCGGAAGGAGGGAAGACGGATACCCAAGAGCTTAGGTGTTAGAAATCCAAAGTTGGAGAATATATATAGGACGTTAAAGAAGATGGGTTATTCTGCTGAGATTGTTAGAAACAAGTGCTATCCAAGGATACACTGGGAACTTTGTGGATATATCAAGGTTAAAGTGGAAGATGGTACTTCAAAGTTAGAGTTACTTAAAGAGATATGTAAAAACTATTTAAGATAAGGTATAATATCTTAGACAGAGAAATCTTTATAAACCGAAAACCTTATATATATGTTTGTAATATTAACAGATTGGATTGGGCTCGTGGTCTAGCTGGCTATGATGCCGCCCTGACACGGCGGTGGTCGGGAGTTCGAATCTCCCCGAGCCCACTATTTTTTTGGAGATATTTATTTATATATTTGAATATATTGCCAATTTAGGTGCCACTTTTTAACTTAACAACAGTTTTTCTCAAATCCCCAGTCTCAAGTAACATCCTTTCAACATCCTCTTTTTTAAATCCTCTTCTCTCCAAAAGTTCTACGGCCTCCTTAAAGAATTTGGATTCTCTTAATATCTCTTGGGCCAATTTTTCCTTCAATTTCATATACTCCTCCTTACTCATCCCAATACTTATGAGAGCGTTATCTCTAAAGGGACATGGTTTGCTTATCTTGCAACACCATACTAAACTACCAAAACAGGTACCTTTTCCCTCCCCCAATCTTGTTTTCTTTCCAAACTCTTCCTTTATCTTTACAAACTCTTCAGGTGTCATCTTCAATATTCTTAGTGCATCGTGAATAGGGCAGTTCTTTACAGGAGGACAGCAGAAGGCCAATCCCCTAAGATCTCCCCCTCTACATATGTGAGATGGTGCATCTCTCCACATGTTATCACCTTGAATTTTATAAATAAACCTATCTATCTTCATTCTCGTTTAGAGAAGGATGTTGTTAAATTTACATTTTTCGCAGTAATTGGTGTGGAGTATTGAGATATCTATCTATTGTGGTAAGTAAGGTAATAATAATTATAAAAACATGAAAATAAACGTTAATAAAAAATTTTAAAGAGTAGAAACACCGTTATTACCTTCCTCGGAATATTCCTTAGCACCTAGGAATATGTAAAATTCCTGTTTTGAACTTCATTAAAGATTAGAACCTTGGAACATACACCCCTATTTATTTTTACTTAGAAATAAGTTTTGATATTTTCCTACCAGGAATTTTTTCCATTCTCTCCGTATAAAGCTCTAAGGGAGGTTAAAAAGACGGGTTTTTTATTATCTTCAGTTTTTATTTATTTTATATAATTTATTGACCATTTAATATAATTATACCACACCCAAGATCTTTCTGAACACCAAGATAAGGATGAGTATATTAGAAGATATTACAGAGGATTATCCTCCCAATGTTCA
>DQVU01000072.1 GCA_015661585.1 Methanothermococcus okinawensis
AAGGCACCTGGATTACTTATATCCTTACAGGAGTTAGCCAGTTTCTCCCTTCCAATAACCTCAAGAACCCTTAACTGATCCCTTACAAGTCTCTTTGACTTCATAGTGGTGGTGTCCCAGTTTAGGTTGAACTTCTCATGAACTTTACCCTCGAGATCGTAGGCGAATACTATCTTATCCCCTACTTTTGCACTATCACTTCTTAATATACTGTTCTTATTTACAATACCTGTAATGGAAACATCGAGAACGTTACACTTTGCATCTGGATGGGTATGACCCCCTACCATTGGAATACCGAATTTCTCTACACCATCTCTTATACCCTTAAGAATCTCCCTACATACATCCCAGTTCTTCACACCTATTATACTTGTCATACCTATGGGCTTACCACCCATGGCTGCTATATCGTTGGCATTGACAAGTACAGAGCAGTACCCTGCCCACCAGGGATCTACCTCCAACACCTTATCCCATATACCATCTGCAGCCAGTAGGATGGCGTCCTCACCGTTGATAGCCACCACCGCAGCATCCTCTCCAAATGATGCTATGATCTCGAAGTTGTAATCCTCGTCGTTAAATTTAAAACCGGATATTATCTTTTTTATACCCTTCTTTCTAACAACACCTTCAAAGTTTCTTATAGAGTCAATTATCTCTCTTAATCTCATAGGATCCCCTGCTGATGGTTATAAAATATGAAATTAGTCCCAACTACGGTTATGATACAGTATCATATTAAGAAGGGAATTTATTCCCTCTTATCACTGTTTATTATTTTTAACTAACATACGACTATAATCTATAAAAATAATTAATAAAATAATTAATAATTATAATGATTTATAACAAAATAAAATAAAAATCAGAATATAATAATATATTGTTTTTTTTTATCACCTCCCTCAGAATATTTTTATCAGCCTATTTCTTGTATTTCTTTATCAGTTCCAACAGTTCCCTTTTAAAGTCTTTATTTCTAAAAACCTCTTCTAAAATTTCCCTTCTATCCCTCTGGGATGGAATACACTCTTTTAAAAAGGATCTTAAACTACTTTGGAGATCTATTTCATATCCATGATTTTCTATATAGTTCTCCACCAATTCCCTAATACGCCTTGCTATCAATGGACTCTTTCCTTGGGTATATACAACGAAGTATATCCCATCCCTGTAGCAGTATGCAGGAATTATAAAGTTGATATTTCTTTCAAATGTAGAGGAGTTTATAAATTTACTAAATCTCCTAGCGATATTTACAATCTTCCTGTTGTTTCTCTCGTCCATGGCTGTTATTATAAAATCATGTTCCCTTATTACCTCCTCAATCTCTTCCTCTCTTAGATCTTCCACATTACAGGTTATAAATTCAATGTTACAGATATTTTTATAATACCTCCTAGTTTCCTCATCTACTTCTTCCTTGGTATATATAGTTATCTTCTTTGGTTCTCCAGATATTATTTTATCTAACCTCCTCCTCCCCACCTCTCCAAATCCGAAGATACACACTTTAAAATCCTTTAATTTAACAAATATTGGTATCATCTTATCAGGTACTAAAATTTAAATAAGGAAAAGTAATACTTATATAAATACTTTTCGAAAAGTTTATATAGTAGTATTGCAAAAGGGAGTATTAGATGTATTATGTAGAATACTTACATCCATATTTCTAAATCTATAAGTTAATTAAATCGGAGGAGTACCGTGAGGAGAATAAAGATACTCCATGAACTTCCCAATGGGAAAATCGTAGGTAGGGCAAATTATCAACCAAAGTTAAAATCTACTGTTTTTTTAGATCGATCTAAGAGGAAGATATTGGGAAAGGTGTATGAGGTTTTTGGGCCAGTAAATAAACCCTATGTGTCTATAGTATCGAAAGACGATTCTGCAAAGAGGATAGCACTAACCCGTGGGGAGGCTTTTATCTCAGATGAGAGGAGGAAGAGGAGGTACTCCAATAGAAGAAAATAATTAATAAACAATATTATATATTAAAAAATATTCTCGGTGTGTAACTATGAAGACAGGAGCAATAGAAAAAGAGAAAGTAGTAGAAAAAGAAAAAATGTTAGAAAAAGAAAAAAATAAAGATAAGAAGGAATCAAAAAATGTTATTCTTGAAAAAGAGGAGGAATTAGTATGTCCTATATGTAAAAGTAAAAATATAATTAAAGATTACGAGAGGGCAGAAATTGTATGTGCAGACTGTGGATGTGTCCTACAGCAGAATCTATTCGATACAGGGCCAGAGTGGAGAGCCTTCGACCATGAACAGAGGGTAAAGAGAAGTAGAGTAGGGGCTCCGATAACATACACTATCCATGACAAGGGGTTATCTACAGTTATCGACTGGAGGAACAAGGACAGTTATGGTAAAGATATCTCTGCAGAAAGGAGGGCTCAACTCTACAGGTTGAGAAAGTGGCAGAGGAGAATTAGAGTATCAGATGCCTCTGAGAGAAACTTAGCCTATGCCCTCTCAGAGTTAGATAGGATAGCATCTAAGTTAGGACTTCCAAGGAATGTAAGGGAGAACGCTGCAATCCTCTATAGAGGTGCTGTAGAGAAGGGACTTATCATAGGTAGAAGTATAGAAGGTGTAGCAGCAGCTGCTCTCTACGCCGCCTGTAGAATATGTAAGGTTCCAAGGACATTAGATGAAATTGCTGAAGTCTCCAGAGTAGATAGAAAGGAGATAG
>DQVU01000109.1 GCA_015661585.1 Methanothermococcus okinawensis
CGTTAATCTACTACTTACATTAACAAAGGCACTGCCATGCTCTACATGAATAATTTTTATCCTAGATAACCTAAGTTTTGCAAAGAGAAAACCTAACAGTGTATTTGAAAAAAATCTCGTTCTCGTCATTACAACGTGGAAGTTTATTTTATAGAGACTGAGAAACATCCTCCAGAACTTAATATTTAGTATATTAGGAACTGGATAATTGGGAATCACCTCAAAGGCAGGATACCTATATACTTTAACGTTATTATATCTAACTTCACATTCTTTATATTTTGGAATATTTGGAGCAAAGATGTAAATATTGAACTCCCTGTCTTCAGATAGATACTTAACAAATTCATCAACATGTGTTTCTAATCCTCCAACATGGGGAACATAGTATCCTGGGAAAATGATAAGATTGATGGTCATGGTTTCCCTGAGTAACATAACAATATAGAATAATAGAATAAACAGTCATTGACTTAATAAAGATGTAATTTTATATTTAAAAAATACTTATTTTCTTTCCCATTCATCATCTATTCTAACTATATCATCCTCTCCCAAGTATTCACCTATCTGAACCTCTATAACCTCCAAAGGTATCAAACCAGGATTCTCCAACCTATGTTTCAATCCACTTTTGACGAAGGTACTCTCTCCATTCCTAAGGAAGAACTCCTTACCCTCCACTACAACCTTTGCCATCCCTTTAACCACTATCCAGTGCTCACTTCTATGATGGTGAAGTTGATAACTTAGTTTTTTCCCAGGTAGTACCTTTATCCTTTTTATCTTGTAGAACATTCCCTCCTCCAACACAGTATAGGAACCCCAAGGTCTGTATACAGTTTTGTGATAGAGTGCCCTCTCGTCATTTTTCTCCTTTAATTTTTTAAATACATCCTTTATCTTCTGGGAACTGTCCCTCTTACATATCATAAGGGCGTCCTTAGTATCCACCACTATAAGGTTATCCACATCTATTAGGGAGACTAACTTATCGCCCTCAGTTTTCACAAGGTTATTCTCTGAGTTCAACACTATACTCTCACTGAATACAATATTTCCATTTTTATCTCCTTCAAACTCATCGAAGAAGGCGTCAAAACTACCTAAGTCGTTCCATCGAATATTCAATGGAATAACACCTACTCTATCTGACTTCTCCATAATACCGTAATCTATGGATATATCTGGAACCTTGGAGTATATTTCTTTGATATCCTTCGATCTAAAAGATTCATACACCTGAGGACAGTGTCTCTTCAACTCCTCCTCAAAGGTATCTGTACTGAAGAGAAACATCCCACTGTTCCAGAGGTATCCACTATCTATATACTTCTTTGCAGTCTCCAAATCTGGTTTCTCTTTAAACTCCTCTACAAGATATCCAACATCCTCCAGTTTTTCCTTCGAGGGCTTTATATAACCGTATCCAGTATGAGGTCTTGTAGGAGTTACACCGAAGGTTATAAGGTAATTCTCTGCTATCCTCAACCCTTTTTTTACAGTACCTATAAATTCCTCTTCATCCTCCTTCTTTATCAGTTGATCAGATGGGAACACTCCAACAATACAGTCACTTCCCTCTCTCTCTTTTATACTCTTTATCCCGTAGTAGATAGCGGGGAGGGTGTTTTTACCCTCAGGTTCAAGGAGTATATTCTCCTCCCTGAAATCCCTGTATCCCAGTTCCTCGATCTGTCCCATAACATGGAATTTATGTAACTCATTTGTGACTATGTAGATATCCTCTGGATCTTCAGTGAGTTTTAGACATCTCTCAAAGGTCATCTGGAAGAGGGATCTGTTAAAGGTGTCGAACTTTATAAACTGCTTTGGGAAGTACTCCCTACTTAAA
>DQVU01000244.1 GCA_015661585.1 Methanothermococcus okinawensis
AGTATCTGTATATTCTTACCTTTAACTATTCCAATTGTAGCCTCACTTCTATCTATAAGTATAATACCGTATATATCCTTCTCCTCTAGGAACTCTTCCAATGGTTCTGTATAGAACTGGGAGTCACATCTGTATATAAATGTCTTTATTGGTTCAGGTGGCTCCAATACATATGTCTCCATCTTTTCAGTCCCTGGTCCTCCCCTGGGAACCATCCCTGAGAATATAATAACTCCCTTCTCAAGAGGCTCTTTTAGGAGTTTTAACCTTTGGAGGATTGCCTCTATTGCAGATTGGACGTTCTTCCTCGTTGTTTTACTTTTAATGTTGGAGGACTGGGAGAGTTCCTCCCTTAGGTACTGGGTTACATCAGATATCCTCCTCCTTGCAGGTATATAGAGACTTATCAACTCAGTACCTTTTCCTTTTTTACTCTTCAACTCCTTAATAGCCTTTTTAAATAGATAAATATCTTTCTCTCTTTTACTACTCTCCATTGATACCACCATATTCTTTTTATAAAACTTCGAAATATTAAAAGTTATAATTATTATTTATAGTTTTTAAGATTAAAAACAACTTTAACCCTCTGGTGAAAGGTGATGGAGATATATTTAAAGTTTATATATTCTCTTATTGTGGTAGTGATCTTAGCCTATATAATAAAGAAGAAGGGTTACTTAGATGACGTTGGTATAGTAGTCTCAACTCTGATGGCCTTTGTTATACTGATGGGGACAGATATAAAATGGCTGCTGATAATATTAAGTTTCCTGATGCTAGGTAGTTTAGTCAGTAGGATGGGACGTTCTAAAAAAGAATCTATGAAACTTTACGAGTGGAGAAGATCTCTAAAAAATGTACTTGCAAATGGGTTGGTGGCGATTTTAGTAGTGATAATGTATATCCTGGGTATCTTAGATTACAACACAGCCCTCTTTGGATACGTGGGAGCCATCTCTGCAGCCACTTCAGATACCTTCTCCTCCGAGTTAGGTATCCTATCTGAGGAAACTCCAAGGTTGATAACTACCTTTGAGAAGGTTGAGAGGGGTACTGATGGAGGTATAACGTTATGGGGTATCGTTGTAGGTGTAATAGGTGGTTTTCTCATAGGACTTTTAGCCACTTTACTATTTAACAACAACTACCTTCTTATAGTTGGTACCCTCTCAGGTATCTTAGGAAACCTCTCAGATAGCCTCTCTGGAGCACTCTTTGAAAGAAAGGGAATATTGAACAACGAACATGTTAACTTTATATGTACGATGGTGGGATGTATCTCTGCAGTGGTGATGTATAAGATTCATGAGCTGTTTTGGATTTTATAGTCATATGTATAAAAATATAAAAATAAAAAGTGAAAAATTAAATAATAGAATAAAGAAATAACAGAAAAAGAGACAAAAACCAGAAATCCTGCCTACTTCTCCTGTACTCAATGTAGCCTAGGGATAAAGGCTATATTTTACTTTTCACCTATTATATTCTTTATTTAGGTTTAACAGTTTAATATTCCTTCTTTTTTTAATTTTTCTTTTTATTATTATTTTATTTACGATCTTCGATGGTTATCTAAAAATATAACACGTCTTAATTCTATCAAAGTTACTTCCGAACACTGGGAGACAGAATAAAATCTGTTTAACTCCTCCTTAAATGTGTAAAGTTCCTGTCGACGATTGAAATTCGTCCTTTTAAAACACTCAGGAGCATTTCAGAGAAAGATAATATAAACAGATTTTTATCCTCTTTTTGTTACATTTTTATTATTTTTATTTTTTTCGATCTTTATATTTACTTTCATTCTTAATCTTGTAGTAGTGATACTCCACAGTTTTTAAATTCAATCCTGTGATTTTAGATATTTCCCAAGGTTTCTTATCTATATATCTTGTTACAATTTCTCTGTTTTTAGATGGCCTTCCTACCCTTACTTTTAGAGGTTTGACAGTTAAACCAATTTCTTTTAAGGCGTTAATAAGTTTTTTCTTAGTACGTCTGTACTTGGAAGGTGGCAGGTATATAGTATTTACGTTGCTATTCTCCAGTAGATATATTATCAGATCTTTCGATAGTTCTGTATTTATATAGATTTCATCCTCCTCCCCTAATTCCATCTTCTTCAACTTTTCAATAACCTCCTTGGAGGACTTCCCTCTAACCTCTATCATGTAGAAATCACCATTCTCCATTCAATTTTCAGGTGAATGATATTATAGTTATGGGTATAACATTTTAAACTTATAATCGTAATAAAAATAATAATAAAATTAAAAATTAATAAGATAAAATAATAATAATAAAAAGAATAAGGATTAACAGAAATTTATCCCACTTTTCTAGTGCCCAGTGTAAGGTAGAACAATATCTACATTTTATTTTTTACCTGTATCTGCTCTTTATTAGGTATTCAACAATTAATTATAATTATTTATTATTTCTTATTGATTCTCTATCGTTGTTGTTAGTATAGATAGTACCTAAATAGTTTTAAACTTCACTATAATTAAAAGGATTTATACACCTGTATTATAGAGAGATATCAATAACTACCATTTAAATATATACCACTCCATAGTAAATAGAGGTGATACCATGGTTATAAGTGCCAAAGACTTCAATCCAAAACTTCCAAAAAAAATGGTAGAGATTGGAAAAAACATAGGAGAAGAAGATATAATAAGATCTTTCTCTCGGTGCTACCAGTGTGGAACCTGTACAGGAGGATGTCCCAGTGGAAGAGTAACTGCATATAGAACGAGAAAGTTAATAAGGGCTGCCCTATTCGGATATGGAGAGTATATAAAAAGTGATGATCTCTGGAAATGTACAACATGTTATACCTGCTACGAGAGATGTCCAAGGGATGTTAAGATCACAGAGATTATCAAGGCTATGAGAAATGTGGCCTTCCAGATGGGATACGTTGCCCTGGCCCATAGAAAAACTGCGCTTTACGTATTTTTAACTGGCCATGCAGTACCTATAAACGACAAGATAAAGGATGTTAGGAAGAAGATAGGTTTAACTGAGGTACCTCCAACAACCTACAAGTACCCTGAAGTATTGGAGCATATAAGGGGAGTTATGGAGGATACTGGATTCTGTAAAAATGCAGGTATCAACCCTGAAACTAAGGAGTTAGAGGAGATTAAAACTAAGGACTGGACAGAGGTTGATTAAAAAGGTGAAACTATGAAGGAGATGGAATTCATCTTTTTCCTTGGATGTATTGCACCTAACAGGTATCCAGGTATAGAGAGTGCAACCTATAAGGCGTTGGATAAGTTAGGTATAAAGTTATATCCCTTTGAGAAGGCTTCCTGCTGTCCTGCCCCAGGGGTATTTGGTTCCTTCGATCTACTAACCTGGCTAACCCTTGCAGGGAGAAACCTCTGTGTTGCAGAGGAGAGGGGGTTAGATATACTAACTATCTGTAACGGTTGCTACGGTTCCTTGTATGAGGCAAACCACATACTCCATGAGAACGAGAGGGCAAGGGAGAAAGTTAATAA
>DQVU01000041.1 GCA_015661585.1 Methanothermococcus okinawensis
ACATCTAATTTCAGGTTATCCTCTAAGTACTTCTGAGCCAGTCCTGCTATCATCAGTAGTAGATCTGGAATACCCTCTCCAGTCTTGGCAGATACAGGTATTATACATACTGTCCTTGTAAGATCCTCCACCCTTGTAAAGAGATCTGCGTTAAACCCTAACTCGTTGAGAGGTTTTATAATGTTGTTATACAGTCTTATCTCGAACTCTGTTAAGGCGTTGGGATGTTGCACCTTTTCGTTGAAGTTCAGGACAAATGGCACATCCTTAGAGTTCCAACCTGGAACGAGATCTAACTTGTTAGCTGCCACTACGAAGGGTGTTTTATTCTGTTTAAGTATGTTAATAGATTCTATGGTTTGAGGTTTAAATCCTTCGTTTATATCCACTACAAGTATGGCAATATCTGCCAGTGCGCCCCCTCTCTTCCTCAGGGATGTAAATGCCTCATGTCCTGGAGTATCTATAACAAGAAGGCCAGGTATCTTTAGATCTGCCTTCAACATCCCTAAAAGATTCTTCGCAACTTTCTTTATAACATCTATTGGGATCTCACTGGCTCCGATATGTTGGGTTATTCCCCCCGCCTCCCTTTGGGATACTCTAGTTTTTCTTATTTTATCTAGTAAAGTTGTCTTTCCATGATCTACATGGCCCAATACACATACAATAGGACATCTTAGAGTCACAGTATCACCATATTTTAATTATAAAAATAATAATAAATAAGGATTAAAATAAAAAGTTATTTATATATTAATCAGTTATCCAGTTAAAAGTAAATCCTAACTAAAGTGTTTTGTATGTTGATAGACGTACAAGAATTTCAAAGAGTGTAAATTCCTCTACCTTCGATAGGCAGTTTTCATAGGGGATTATTCATCCCTTTGATCTATCCCCTTAACCCATTTTATTTATTATTTTTCATTATAATTAATCTTTTCCTCAAAATGTAATTAAAATAAAATAAATAGAATTGTGTTTTAAAACTCTCTATTCTCCCCTCCAACTAAGGAAACTGTTAAATTCTGCTACTTTAGCATTAATTACAAAATTCATGATGGGATTCTACCCCTTTTTTCAGTGTTTAGGAGACATTTCGAGAAAATGATATAGACAGGATCTCTATTCTTTATGTGTTTTACCCCTTTTTTAAATGTTTAACAATGGTTGGAGATCAATTTTTTATTATAATAATCGTTTTATTTTATTAGAGTTATTGTTTATTATGTATTAACTTTTTCTTTCCTACTAGAGGATATAAGAATTTTCAACTATATTTGGTGAAAATGGAGATTTTATTTAGATTTCAGTAATACTATTTTTGAATATGTTAATAAAAAAGTATTTATACCATAGGGGGAAATCTTAAAATATAATGATTAATAATGATAAATTATGGTAACCTGGTGAATTCTATGAAAGTTAAAAGAGATATAAAGAGAATAATAGCTCCTATTATTCAATCTAAAAATCTGAAAATTAAGGGAAATATCACTATAGGGGATTTTAGAGAGGATACTAAATTGAAGCCTGAAGGTCCTAACCCTATGCCTAAGGTGACAGATCTAAGAAACTGGGACTTTAAACTCCTTAGAAGATACCCTCCCTTCTATATGCCCATGTGTGATATGTGCTGTCTCTGTACCTTTGGAAAGTGTGATCTAAGTAAGGGGAAGAAGGGAGCCTGTGGTATAGATATGAAAACACAGCAGGCTAGGATAGTACTACTGGCATGTTGTATTGGAACCGCCTGTCATGCTGCACACTGTAGGCATCTCGTGGATACACTGATTAAGAAGTTAGGGAGGGACTATCCAATAGATCTTGGTAACAGTATAGAGGTGGAGGCTCCTATAATAAGAACTGTAATGGGGATAAGAGTTAAAACCCTTGGAGATCTGGAGAAGGTTTTAGATTACTGTGAGGAGCAACTTTCTCATTTACTATCTGCTACCCATACAGGACAGGAGGGAAGTGTATTGGACTTTGAAAGTAAGGCACTCCATGCAGGTATGATAGATGACTTAGTTAGGGAGGTTGGGGATATTGCCCAGATAGTTGGATACGGTATGCCCAAGGGAGATATTGAGACACCTGTTGTAGATATGGGTATAAACTGTATAGATAGGGATAAACCTGTAATCCTCTGTATAGGGCACAACGTAGTACCTAGTACTTACATTATAGACTACATGGAGGAGAAGGGGTTGGAGGAGGAGATAGAGGTCTGTCGTATATGTTGTACCGCACTGGATGCCACCAGATACAGTAGTGATGCTAAGATAGTCGGGCCTCTATCTAG
>DQVU01000103.1 GCA_015661585.1 Methanothermococcus okinawensis
AAGAGGTTTAACGACTTCGGCAAAGAATTCAGATCTCCAGGGCATGTTATTCTCCTAAGGGCTGCTGAAGGTCTTGTTAGGAGTAGAAGGGGCCATACAGAGATGACAGTGGCCCTTGCAGAGTTGGCAAATATGACTCCAATTACCACCATCTGTGAGATGATGGGAGATGATGGCTACGCCATGAATAAGAGTGAGGCTAGGAAGTATGCAGAGAAACACAACTTAGTATTTTTAAGTGGGGAGGATATTATAAACTACTACCTCGAGAGGATAGAGTAATAGGTGGTATTATGGCTGTAAAGGTAGGTATTGCTGATACTACCTTTGCAAGGGTAGATATGGCATCTGCTGCGATAAAAAAACTTAAGGAGTTAACACCGAAGATAAAGATAATTAGATATACAGTACCTGGGATAAAGGATCTACCTGTGGCCTGTAAAAAACTTATTGAGGAGGAGAACTGTGAGATTGTAATGGCCCTTGGAATGCCTGGGAAGGAGGATAAGGATAAAGTATGTGCCCATGAGGCTTCCCAGGGTATTATGATGGCCCAACTTATGACAAACAAACATATTATAGAGGTATTTGTCCATGAAGACGAGGCTAAAGATGAAAAGGAGTTAGAGTGGCTTGCAAAGAGGAGGGCAGAGGAGCACGCCGAGAATGTATACTATCTACTTTTCAATAGAAAGTTCTTAGAGAAAAATGCTGGTAAGGGATTGAGACAGGGGTTTGAAGATGTTGGGCCTGCTAGAGAATAAATTGTTTTAAATTTTAAACGATGGATAGGTTTTTATAGGATGAAAACAACAATAGATAAAAACACTTCTGTGCGGGGAGTTGGGCCCCCCTAAGTGGAGTCGAGGTTCTACGGAATAAGACTCAAGTCCATTTATGAGGGGGTAATGGAAATATCCCATTACCTTCGTAAATGGACAGGCCCATAAATAGCGTATGAAATATGGTGAATAGAATGTCATTCAATAGTCAAAGAAATAATAGAAAAATACCTGTAGTTGAGGGGAAGGAGTATAAGGTAACAATTGAGGACATGGGAAGAGGAGGAGATGGAATAGCAAGAGTAGAAGGATTTGTTGTTTTTGTCCCCAATACTACAAAGGGAGAAACAATTACAGTTAAAATAACTGCAGTAAAGGATAGATTTGCCTTTGGAGAGAGGGTATAATATATCCTTTAAATTCTCTTTTTTATAATTTTTTATTTTTTATTAGGCATCAGATTTTAGAAGTTTCTCATCCCCATTCAGCCGGGGACAACTTCATCATCTGCCTGGAACTTAGTTTTAATTAGGTATATACTCCTCTAAAACGTTGAGGAGATCTTTTATTAATTTTTTCTCATTTACAGCATCTAGTTCAAAGTTAGATCTGATTATAGCATACGTATTAACATTGTTTATACTTATAGGTAATATATGGATATAATAATTTTCAAATTTAATAGATATTTTTTTAGGTTTATTCTTCGATAACTTATGAGTACGTTGAAATAGAGCACTGTACTTTGCAGAGATTTCGTCAGGATTTCTAATTGTAGATACTATAGGAAGTCCCTCTTCGGAGGTTATAGTTATACTTGTTACATCATTCTCCAATGCCACTTCTATAAGGTCGAACTTATTTGATAACTTTTCATTACTGATATTTATACTTTCAGTCGTATATCTTTTTAATTCTAACAAACTATTAACGATTTCATCTTCAAGTTTCTCTTTTTCTAACAATCTCTCCTTTTCTTTTTTAATAGTATATATATACCATCCTAACATTATTACTACCAAACCTATTAAAAAAAGTATAAGAAATAAAAATATAGAATCCATAATAGCACCTATTTTTGCACTATCTCAATATTTATCTTTGGATTTATCTCTATAACATACTGAGATAGTATATCTTC